>CAZPZK010000066.1:0-6367 GCA_964591095.1 uncultured Moraxellaceae bacterium
GGTGGAACTGGCGGTAGCGGCCCTTTTGCGGCTTCTCGTAACGAAACATGGGGCCGGTGTACCACAGACGCTGGGTCTGATTGTAGGTGAGGCCGTGCTCCAGGCAGGCGCGCACGCAACCGGCGGTGCCCTCGGGACGCAGCGTCAGCGATTCAGGCGGCGTACCGCGATCCATGAAGGAATACATCTCCTTTTCCACGATATCCGTCACCGCGCCAATGGCGCGGGCGAACAACGGCGTGCTTTCCACCACCGGCAGCCGGATTTCGCCGTAGCCGTATTGCCGCATCAGCTGCCGCAACACAGTCTCAACCTGTTGCCAGCGGCCAGTGGTAATCGGGTTGTCCTTCACCGGAACCGGCAGGATATCGTTCATGCCGCGGATGGCGGTTATTCGGGATGACATGGGTCTGTTCAGCCTTTGACAATAATCCGGGATTGGCGCGCGGTTTCCGCCGCAACCTGTTCGCGCACCATTTTTTCAATTTCATCCACCAGGGTAGCAGTCGGGATCAGGTGACTCTTTTCGCCATGACGGTAGACCAGGCTCCTGGGGGCGGCACCCACCACGCCGATATCGGCCTCCTTGGCCTCGCCGGGACCGTTCACCTTGCAGCCGATGACCGAGACATCCAGCGGGAGGCGTACGTCCTCCAGACGGGCTTCCAGCGCCTGCATGACGCGGATGACATCAAACTCCTGACGGGAGCAACTCGGACAGGCGATGAAATTGATGCCGTTGGAGCGGATCCCCAGGGATTTGAGGATATCAAATCCGACCTTGACCTCTTCCTCCGGCTCGGCGGCCAGCGAGACGCGCAAGGTATCGCCGATGCCGTCCAGCAACAGACCGCCCAGCGCGATCGCGGACTTGACGGTGCCGGAGCGAAAGACCCCGGCTTCGGTGACGCCGAGATGCAGCGGGTTGTCGATCTGCTTCGACAGCAAACGGTAGGCGTCCAGGGTCAGGAAGACGTTGGAGGCCTTGACGCTGACCTTGAATTCATGAAAGTTGAGGCGATCCAGAATATCGATATGACGCATCGCGGACTCCAGCAACGCCTCGCCGGTCGGCTCGCGGTACTTTTTCTGGATATCCTTCTCCAGGGATCCGGCATTGACGCCGATGCGCAGGGAAATCCCATGATGACGGGCGCAATCCACCACCTCGCGCACCTTGTCATCCGAGCCGATATTGCCGGGATTGATGCGCAGGCAGTCCACGCCCTTCTCCGCCACGGCCAGCGCGATGCGGTGGTCAAAATGGATATCGGCCACCAGCGGCACCCCCGGCACCTGCTGGCGGATCCGGCCGAAAGCCTCGGCCGCCTCCATCGACGGCACCGAGACACGGACAATATCCGCGCCGGCGCCGACACAACGCTGGATCTGGGCCACGGTTGCGGCGACGTCACAGGTATCGGTATTGGTCATGGTCTGAACCGTGATCGGGGCATCGCCGCCGACGTGGACCGACCCGACCCGGATTTTACGGGTGACACGGCGCTGGATGGGTGAGGGATGACTCATGTCTTACCTGGAAAGCCTGAAGTTGACGATATCGTTGACCGTGTACGGCCCCAGATCTATATCCTGGCCGTTGAAGCGCAGCCGCACCGCGCTGGCGGGCCGCAATTCGATGCTGAAAGGCGAAATGCCCTCCAGGCGCAGTTCTTCGCCGGGCTTATGGGCGCCGGTCGCCAGTTCACGCCCTTCGGCATCGCGGACAAATACCTGGCAGTCCGCCTGTATGGCCAGCACCAGCAAGTCCCGGGCGGAAGGAACCGAGACGGCGCCAGGCAGGCTCTGGCTCTGCACCGGGACGGTGGCGGCGCCGCCCGTCGGCAACGCCAGGCCGCTCCAGCGACCGGACCGGACCAGATCGCCCAATCCGGCGTAGAGCAACACCCCGCCCGCCAGAACCAGCAGGACCATCACGCCGCGCCGCCGCCGGAAGCGTGGAACGCGGCGGGAAACACCATCCATGTCCGCCAGCACCCGGACCGGGTTGGGGCGCAGCCCGCTGTCCGGTGAGCGCCCGGTGTCGGCCTGGTAATACTCATCAAAGCGCTCCGCGATTTCTTCCGGCGGCAGTCCGACCTGGGCGGCATAACGCTTCATGTAACCGCGGACAAACACCGGCTCCGGCAAGCCGTCATAATCATCCGCCTCCAGGGCGGCGGTCACGGCGGGCGACAACTTGAGGGCATCCGCGATTTCCACCAGCTCCAAACCGGCGCTTTCGCGCGCCTGCCGCAAGCGCTCGCCCGGCTTGTAGCCAAGGGGCGGACGATCTGCGGATGAGGCGTTATTGGACATGGCGACCCGCCCTAGGTTCCCGAGGACCGGGATTGCTGGAGGCTCCGGTATTCGGCGCTGTCCGGATAAAGCCGCTTCAGGGCCATTTCATAACCGGACTGGGCGTCGCCATCGCCACGCATCCGGGCCAGTGTCACGCCCAGCCACAGACTGCGCGCCGATTGGGCACCGCCCGCCAGGGCCTTGAGATGGCGCTGGTAAAACAGGTTGGCTGCCGGCAAATCGCTGCGCTCAAAGGCCAGGTAAGACAACTCCAGCGCAGCGACGGGAAGGCGGGAATTCAAGCGCAGCGCCTTTTCGAAGGCCTGGCGCGCCTGCTCCTTGTCACCGGATGCCAACCAGGCCTTGCCCAGGTTTTCGTAGGCGGACTCGCGGCCGTCATAACCGATATTCCCCGCCGCGAGCGAGAGCTGCTTGACGGACTCTTCATAGCGCTGTTGCCGGAAAAGCATCACACCGTAATTGTTCCGAGCCTGCGGGTAGTCCTCGCGGAGCGCAATGGCCTTGCGGTAATGCTCCTCCGCCTTGCGGTCATCCCCCTCGCGCTCCATCAGCACGCCCATCACCGTATGCGCCTCACAGGAACGGGGATCCTGCTCCAACGCCCGTTGCAGATGGCGCAGCGCCTTGTCCTGCTCCCCCTGCTGCAGGTACTGGGCGGCAATCGCCACCCGGCTGCGCGCGCTTTCCGTCGGATTGAGCGACGCCGGCTTTTCGAATTCCTTGACCATGCAGGCGGACAGCGCCAGCACCATGCCCAACAGCCAACAGAAACGCATAGCGGATGATCCTTGTTATTGGGGACTACGCAGGATTTCGCCGGCTTTCACCGCCTGCTGCCACTTTTCCGAACGCCGGGTCCGATCCTGCACCTGACCGACCAACTGCCCGCACGCGGCGTCAATATCATCGCCGCGCGTGGCGCGGATGGTGCAGATGTATCCGGCCTCAACCAGCATGTTCTGGAAAGCCAGTATCCTCGCCCGCGATGAACGACCGTAAGGGGCATGCGGGAACGGATTGAACGGTATCAGGTTGATCTTGCTGGGTACATCCCTGAGCAGCCGGATCAACTGCCGCGCATGCTCCGGCTGATCATTGACGCCATCCAGCATCACATACTCCATCGTAATCTTGCGGCGGCCGAAATCTCCCTGGAAATGCTGAAGATAGCGTCGGCAGGCCGCCATCAGCTCTTCCAGCGGATATTTGCGGTTGATCGGCACCAGTTCATCGCGCAGGGTGTCGTTGGGCGCATGCAGCGACACCGCCAGCGCGACATCAATGGTCTGGGTCAGGCGGTCCATCATCGGCACCACGCCCGAGGTGGACAAGGTAACCCGGCGCTTGGACAGGCCGTAGGCAAAATCGTCCAGCATGATGTCCATGGCGGGCACGACATTGTCAAAATTGAGCAAGGGCTCGCCCATGCCCATCATCACGACATTGGTAATGGCCCGTTCGCGGCTGTCATAGTCCGGAACATCCTCGAAATAGGAGCGATTGGCGACCCAGACCTGACCGATGATTTCCGCGGCCGTCAGGTCGCGCTGGAATCCCTGCTTGCCGGTGGAACAAAACGAGCAATCCAGGGCGCAACCGACTTGCGAGGACACACACAGCGTCTTGCGCTCGCCGTCCGGAATCAGGACGGTTTCGACCATGCTGTTATCGCCGACCTTGAAGACCCATTTGCGGGTGCCGTCGGTGGAAAATTCCCGATAGACCACTTCCGGGCCGCGGATTACGGCCAGGCGCTTGAGCTTCTCGCGCAGGGCCTTGGAGATGTTGCTCATCTCATCGAAGTCGGCAACGCCCAACTGGTGCACCCACTTCATCACCTGGGCGGCGCGGAATTTCTTTTCGCCGATGCTTTCAAACCAGGCCTCAAGACGGGCGCGGTCAAAACCCAGCAGATTGACGGGATCGGGAAGATCGGGAAGATCGGGAAGATCGGGAAGATCGGGAAGATCGGGAAGAACGGAAGGATTTGCAGTATTCATGATGGGCGACCGGTTGCTACACCAGTTATGTCGTCGGAATGGGGCGTGATTCTAACACGAATGTCCGCGGTGGGCGCGCGCATCCGGAAAATGGAACCGGACCCCGGGCGGGGTCCGGATGGCGGCCTTAGCGAGTGCGCGGAGCCAGTTCGATGGTGCTGAAGAAATACGCGATTTCACGGGCGGCCGACGTCGTGGAGTCGGAGCCGTGAACGGCGTTTTCGTCGATGGAGCTGGCGAAATCGGCGCGGATGGTGCCGGCTTCCGCCTTCTTCGGATCGGTGGCGCCCATCAGGTCGCGGTGGGTGGCGACGGCGTTTTCACCTTCCAGCACTTGGATGATGACCGGACCGGAGGTCATGAAGGCCACCAGGTCGCCGAAGAAACCGCGGGCGCTGTGCTCGGCATAGAAGCCTTCGGCCTCGGCCTTGGAGAGATGCTTCATCTTGGCGGCGACGATCTTGAGGCCGGCCTTTTCAAAGCGGCTGTAGATTTCGCCAATCACGTTCTTGGCGACAGCATCGGGCTTGATGATGGACAGGGTGCGTTCAATTGCCATGGTAAAAATTCCTCTCTAAGGGGGTTGCCGAAAAAATGAGTGCGAATTATACGCCTCTTTTATCCCCCCCACACCCCCAATCTGACGCCCCCTTGCCCGCCGCCCAGAGACATCTGGTAACAAATCAGACGGACGAACATGCAGCGTTTGGCGTGATTTAACCTTCGCAATCCGCCGGAGCTTGCACTACAATCCAGACCCATTGACGAAAAACCATACACCGGCGCGCGCAATGCCGGGGAATGCATGGATTTTGAGGAGGAAATCGTCATGATAAGCATGGCTCTGGCATGCCTGATTACGTTACTGGCCCTGTTCCTGCTGAAACCCATTGCCGAAAGGGCGGGGTTGGTGGACATCCCCGGCGGCCGCAAAACCCATACCCATCATACGCCCCTCATTGGCGGCATCGGTATTTTTGCCGGGATGTTGTCACTCGCTTTCGTTTCCTGGGACAGTTTTGTCAACTTCACCCCGCTGTATGCCATTGCCGCCATGCTGCTGATTGTCGGCATTCTGGATGACCGTCACGACCTGCCCGCCAATATCCGTCTCGCCGTCCACCTGCTGGCCGGCACGCTGATGATTTTCTGGGGTGGCAACAAGCTGAACAACCTGGGCGACCTGCTGTTCATTGGCGACATTTCCCTGGGGTATCTCGGTGTTCCCTTCACCCTGTTCTGTGTCGCCTGCTCCATCAACGCCGTGAACATGACCGACGGCGTCGACGGCCTGCTCGGCGGTCTGGCGCTGGTGACCCTGTTGTTGATGGGCTACCTCGCCCTGTCGGCCGGCCTGAACGACACCTTCATGTTCATCGGCGTGCTGGCCTGCTGCCTGATCGGCTTCCTGGCCCTGAATTTCCGCTTTCCGTGGCGCGCCCGCGCCGCCATCTTCATGGGTGACGCCGGCAGCACGGTCCTCGGCTTCATCCTCGCCTGGCTGCTGATCGACCTGGCCCGCGAAGGCGCCTGCCCACCCGCAGTGACCTTGTGGCTGATCGCCCTCCCCTTGCTGGACTGTGCCTGCGTGATGATCAAGCGCCGCCGCGAGGGGCGCGGCATGTTCACCGCCGGACGCGACCATCTGCATCACCTTCTGCTGGATTTCGGCTTCAGCGTCCGCCAGACCGTGATGATCATTTATGGCATCGCCTTCTCGCTGGGACTGTTCGGGGTGATCGCCAACGAACTGCACCTGCACGAAAGCGCGGTTTTCCTCAGTTTCCTGGCCCTGCTCGGCAGCTACATTGTTGCCGTGCCCAAACTGTCCCGCGCCTTGCATGAAGGCCGCCTGCGCAAGATCGGTTCACGCTAGCCGTTTCGCTGCGCCCATGAAAAACGGCCGGTATTCCCGGCCGTTTTTCATGGGGCAATAATTTTATTCCGCCTCTTCAATCCACAGCATTTGCACTGCTTCCAGGATTTTTTCACCGGAATGCTTCGGATCATCGCTGAATTCCGGCAGCGCCAGGATCCAGTTGTAG
>CAZPZK010000066.1:6377-11056 GCA_964591095.1 uncultured Moraxellaceae bacterium
TGCCCGCCCTGCGCCCCGAGCGCGGCGACCGCTGCCTGAGCGTCCTGCCCCTGTCGCACATCTTCGAGCGCCTGGGCGGCCACTACGCCATGTTCTACCTGGGGGTGGCCATCTTCTACTGCGAGAGCCTCATCTCCCTGCCCCAGAACCTCGTCGAGGTGCGCCCCACGGTCCTGATGGCCGTGCCCCGCATCTTCGACAAGGTCTACGGCAAGGTGAGGGACGCGGCCACCGGCGGGAGCTTCCTGAAGCGGATGGTCTTCGGATCCACCTCGGGGTGGGCTTCCAGTAGCGCAATTGCCAGCTCGCGGGAGTCGGTCCATTTCAGGCTCATGGCGGGTTCCTCAGTGCTTTTCAGCGGCGTGGTTGATGGTGTACTTGGGGATTTCCACCACCAGGTCTTCATCCCCGACAATCGACTGGCAGGACAGCCGCGAATCCGGCTCCAGGCCCCAGGCCTTGTCCAAGAGGTCGGCTTCCAGATCGTCCATCTCGTTCAGGCTATCCAGTCCCTCGCGGACGATGACGTGGCAGGTGGTGCAGGCGCACACCATGTCGCAGGCATGCTCGATGGCCAGGTCATTGCGCAACGCGGCCTGGCATATGCTCTCGCCCTTCCGGGCTTCCACCACCGCCCCTTCCGGGCAGATCTCGTGATGGGGCAGGAAAATGATTTGCGGCATGGTTCGGTTACTCCCAATCGCTGAGCTTGTGCCCGCTCAGCGCTTCTTGAATGTGCTGGTTCATGCGGCGCGCCGCGAAGGCGTCGGCCAACGGGGTCAGGGCCTCGCGCGCCTTGCGCACCACGGC
Source organism: uncultured Moraxellaceae bacterium (assembly GCA_964591095.1). GTDB lineage: Bacteria > Pseudomonadota > Gammaproteobacteria > Pseudomonadales > Moraxellaceae > Fluviicoccus. The sequence continues at coordinate 7,188 of CAZPZK010000066.1, forward strand.
GATCTGGCTGGAGCCCAGCGCGATGTCGAGATGCTTGATCCCTTCCTGCAAGGTTGACAGTTCGCCTTCGCACAACAGGCCGCCGTCGACCTTCAGCGCCTGGCGCACCGCTTCGAGGATGGCGCGGCTCTCGACCTTTTCCTCCAGCAGCGCCCGCGCGGTCTTGTCGGCCTCCGCCTGCTGCCAGGACTCGCTGAGCATGCGCTCGACATCGCCGTCGCTGAGGCCGTAGGACGGCTTGACGACAATCTCGCTGCGCGCGCCGGTCTGCATCTCGGTGGCGGAAACTTCGAGCAGGCCGTCGGCATCGACCTGAAACACAACGCGAATGCGCGCCGCGCCCGCCGCCATCGGCGGAATGCCGCGCAACGTGAAACGCGCCAATGACCGGCAATCGACCACCAGCTCGCGCTCGCCTTGCAGCACGTGGATGCTCATTGCCGTCTGGCCGTCCTGGTAGGTCGTGAATTCCTGCACGCGGGTCACCGGGATCGGCGTATTGCGCGGCACGATCTTCTCCACCAGACCACCCATGGTTTCCAGTCCCAGCGACAGCGGGATCACGTCCAGCAGCAGCATGGTGCTGTCCGGCTTGTTGCCCGCCAGCACGTCGGCCTGAATGGCGGCGCCGACAGCAACCACCTTGTCCGGGTCAATGTCGGTCAGCACCGGACGTCCGAAAAATTCCCCGATCTTTTGCCGCACCAGCGGCACGCGGGTGGAGCCGCCGACCATCACCACTTCACGGATCTCGTCCGCCTTGAGGCCGGCATCGCGCAGGCAGCGGCGGCAGGCCTTCAGGGTCTTTTCCACCAGCGGCGCGATCAGGCTTTCAAACCCGGCGCGGGTCAACTCGTCCCGGTAACCGGCAACGTCCAGCACCACCGATCCGGCGGCGGTCAGCGCTTCCTTGGCGGCGCAGGCCTGTTGCAGGATATCGCGCTGCAGGCCGGCGTCCGGGCTTTCGATGCCATGACGCTTCATGAACCACAGGGCGATGGCGCGGTCGAAATCGTCGCCGCCCAGTGCGGCGTCGCCGCCGGTGGCCAGCACTTCAAAGACGCCCTGATGCAGGCGCAGCAGCGAGATGTCGAAGGTGCCGCCGCCGAGATCGTAAATGGCGTGCACGCCCTCAGCCTGATGATCGAGGCCATACGCCACGGCGGCGGCGGTTGGTTCGTTGAGCAGGCGCAGCACTTTCAGCCCGGCAACGGTGGCGGCGTCGCGGGTGGCCTGACGCTGGGCCTCGTCAAAATAGGCGGGCACGGTAATCACGGCACCGGCCAGCTCGCCGCCCAGCGTCGCCTCGGCGCGCTCGCGCAGGTGGCGCAGGATATCGGCGGACACTTCCACCGGCGTCTTGTCACCCTGGACGGTTTCAAAGGCGGGCATGCCCTGCGAGGACGGACGGAAACGGTACGGCATCTCGGTGCCGAGCTTGCGGATATCTTCGAGGCCGCGCCCCATCAGACGCTTGACCGAGATGATGGTGTTCAGCGGATCGGCGGAGGCGGCGGCGCGGGCTTCGTCACCGATCAGCCGGCCCTGGTCCGGCAGATAACGCACCACGGACGGCAGCAGATGGCGGCCAGCCGCATCAGGCAGGGTCGCGGCCTTACCGGAACGCACGGCGGCCACCAGCGAATTGGTGGTGCCGAGGTCGATGCCGACCGCCAGGCGATGTTGATGCGGAGCCTGGAACTGGCCCGGTTCAGCAATTTGCAGGAGCGCCATAATGTAAAGCCGACAGGTCAGTCTTCGTCGTAGAAGTCTTCGTCATCCAGCCGGTCTTCGGCGGCGCGGATGTCGAGGAGAAAATTGGCCATGAAATGCAGCTTGCGCACGGTATCGCGGGCCTCGGCCCAGTCCTGCTCATCGTAGTCGATCACGAATTCGCGGGACAGGCTGTGAATCCACTCTTCCACCTCCAGACGCAGGCTGGCCAGTTCGTGCGCGCCGGCCGCCTCGTCCATCTGCTCGCGCAACTCCAGCTGGCTCATCAGGAAGTCGTGGTCGGCGATGCTGGTATTAAGACTGACCGGCTGTCCGGCCAACTCCAGCAGGTAGGCGGCGCGCAACACCGGACTGGCCAGAGTCTGGTAGGCCTGGTTCAGGTGCGCCGTCCATTCCACGGCCTGTTTCTGCTGGTCGGGGTCGTGGGCGAAACGGTCCGGATGGTATTGGCGCTGCAATTCACGGTAGCGGCTGGACAGGGCCTCACTGCTGAGCGTGAAGCCCCGCTCCAGGTCGAACAGGGTGAAATAGTCGTCGTTCAGGTCCACATCAGCCTCGGTGCAAGGCAATCAGACGGTGAAGGACTCTCCACAGCCGCATTCGCCCTTCTGGTTGGGATTGGTGAATTTGAAGCCTTCGTTCAATCCTTCCTTCACGAAATCCATTTCCATGCCGTCCAGATAGACCAGACTCTTGGGATCGACAAAGACCTTCACGCCATGCGCCTCGAAGACTTCGTCGCCGGCATCGACATTATCAACAAATTCGAGCACATAGGCCAGACCGGAACATCCGGACGTCTTTACGGCCAGACGAATCCCCTCGCCCTTGCCGCGATTGGCAATGAAATCGGAGACGTGCTTGGCGGCGGCCTGAGTCAGGGATATCGACATGGTTCAGGCCTCGCTCACGCCCTGCTTCTTGCGGTAGTCGGCAATGGCGGCCTTGATGGCGTCCTCGGCCAGCACCGAGCAGTGGATCTTCACCGGCGGCAGCGCCAGTTCTTCGGCGATGGCGCTGTTCTTGATGGTCTGGGCCTGATCCAGGGTCTTGCCCTTCAGCCATTCCGTCACCAGCGAGCTGGAGGCGATGGCGGAACCGCAGCCGTAGGTCTTGAAGCGCGCATCCTCAATCAAGCCGTCTTCGCCAACGCGGATTTGCAGGCGCATGACGTCGCCGCAGGCCGGGGCGCCGACCATGCCGGTGCCGACGTGCGTGTCGTCCTTGTCGAGAACGCCCACGTTGCGGGGGTTTTCATAGTGGTCAATGACCTTGTCGCTGTATGCCATGATGCAAACCTCTCGAAATTAATGGGCGGCCCATTCCACGGAATTCAGGTCGATGCCTTCCTGGAACATGTCCCACAACGGGGACAGTTCGCGCAGGCGGTTGACCGCGTCCTGCGCATGACCGATGACATGATCAATGTCGGCCTCGGTGGTGTAGCGGCCGATGGTGAAACGGATGGAGCTGTGCGCCATTTCATCGGACAGGCCGAGCGCGCGCAGCACATAGGAAGGCTCCAGGCTGGCGGAGGTGCACGCCGAACCGGAGGACACGGCGATATCCTTGAGCGCCATGATCAGCGACTCGCCTTCCACAAAGTTGAAACTGACATTCAGGTTGCCGGCGATGCGGTGCTCAAGCGAGCCATTGATGAACACCTGCTCCAGTCCGGAGAGGCCGGCCCACAAGCGGTTGCGCAGGCCCAGCAGGCGTTGCTGTTCAGCCGCGCCTTCCTCACGGGCAATGCGGAAGGCCTCGCCCATGCCGACGATCTGGTGCGTGGCCAGCGTGCCGGAACGGAAACCGCGCTCGTGGCCGCCGCCGTGGATCTGGGCTTCCAGACGCACGCGCGGGTTGCGGCGCACGAACAGCGCGCCAATGCCCTTGGGCCCGTAGGTCTTGTGGGCGGAGAAGCTCATCAGGTCGACCTGGGTGTTCACCAGGTCGATGGGCAGCTTGCCGGTGGACTGGGCGGCATCGACATGCAGCAGCACCTTGCGGCTACGCGTCAGCTGGCCAATGGCGGCGATATCGGTAATGGTGCCGATTTCGTTGTTCACGTGCATCAGCGACACCAGGATGGTGTCCGGGCGCAGGGCCGCTTCCACCATCGCCGGAGTGATCATGCC
>CAZPZK010000067.1:0-11023 GCA_964591095.1 uncultured Moraxellaceae bacterium
CAATGCCTACTACCACATCCAGGCAATGAATCTGCCATTCCAGAATCTGGAGTTCTTTTACCTGCCTTGGGAGGGGACCGAGGGATGAACCCGCGTGAAACCGAACGCATTGCCCTGACGGTGGAGTGCTTTTTCAATGCCGCCCGCGTGGCCGATGGCCCGGAGCGTACCCGTCAGGAAGCCTGGCTGGTCCAGTGGTTTATCGCGGAACGGGCACATAAGGCTTATGCGGTTATCCACCGGGGGGAAGTGACCTGTCATGCCCCGGGGGGGCGCGTGGTGCAACGGCGGGCCTTGCCGCCGGGACAGTCTCCCACCTTGTGGTGTGATGGCCGCAAGATCTCGGCGCTGGACGGCCAGGCCTGGAGCCGCGAGGGCCGCCTGCTGATGCTGGGCACCGCCGGGCTGGTGATGACCCTGCCCGGCCAGACCGCGGCGGGGCAAAAGCCCTCGAAGCAGAACAATAATAACAACAATAATAATAATAACAATAACAACGGCTAGCGGCCTTGCTCAGGACGCGCGTTGACCGGACGGACCCGGTCACGCGCGCTGATGGCTTCAGTCCTGGGGTGCGCCGGCGTCATAGCCGATTTCCACCCGGCGGTTTTCCGCCCAGGCGGCTTCGTCATTGCCGTCGTTGACCGGCTTTTCCTTGCCGTAGCTGACGGTGTCCAACTGGCTGTTGCGCACGCCATTGACGCCGAAGAAGGCTTCCACCGCCTTGGCGCGGCGCTCGCCCAGCGCCATGTTGTATTCCCGCGTACCGCGTTCGTCGGCATGACCGGACAGCATGACCCTGGCTTGCGGATGCTGTTGCAGGTAACGGGCATGCGCCAGCAGCACGGCATAATCGTCCTGACGGATATCTGCGCTGTCAAAGTCGAAATGGACGGTGCGGACGGCCAGCGCCGCCGCCATGGCCTGCGCCTCGGCGGTCGCGGTGTTGGTCCCGCCGTTGACGGCAGTGCCGTCTGCTCCGCCACTAATGGCTCCGTTGCGTCCGCCCTGACCGCCCTGGGCGTTGTCATCGCCCATCTCGACCCCGTTGAGTCCGCCGTTATTGTTGACGGCGCCGGTCTGGACGCCGCCAGCCGACGCGCCTTCAGGCTTGGCATCCTGGTTGGCGGTTTCAGCGGCGGGGACGGAGGCTTCCTCCGGTTTCTTCGGGGTGCTGGCGCAACCAGCGCTCAGGGCGACGGCCATGGACAGCGCCAGCAGGCTCAGGCGATGCGGGGTCGATTTCATTCTTGTGTCTCCAGTCATTCAGCGATCGCTCAGGGCGACCACGCGGGTTCTCTGACCTGTCCGTCGGCGGCGGGCAGGGTCATCTTGAATTGTCCATCCAGCGACATGATGCCCAGTACTCCCTGACGCCCCTGACGGGTGGCGTAAACGACCATCTGGGTGTTGGGCGAGAAACTGGGCGACTCGTCCAGCGGCGTATCGGTCAGTTTAGTCATCACGCCGGATTCCAGATCCAGCATGGCGATCTGGAAGGATTGGCCGCTCTCGCGGTGAACCATCACCAGTCGCTTGCCGTCAGGGCTGAGCGCCCCCCGGGCATTGAAATTGCCTTCAAAGGTCAACCGTTTGACGCTGCGATCCGCCAGGTTCAGCCGGTAGATTTGCGGCGTGCCGCCCCGGTCCGAGGTAAAGATCAGGGATTGACCGTCCGGCGCCCAGCGGGCTTCCGTATCAATCGCGTTATCCTGTGTCAGGCGTGTCAGTTTTTTGTCAGCCAGATTGAGCTGGTAGATCTCCGGATTACCCTCGTGCGAGAGTGTCAGCGCCAGCTTGTTGCCATCGGGCGACCAGGCCGGCGCCCCGTTCAGTCCCTTGAAGCTGGCGACGATCTCGCGTTGCTGGGTGGCCAGTGTCTGGATGACGATCACCGGCTTGCGGTTTTTGCCTTCAAACGAAACGTAGGCCAGTTTCTGGCCGTCCGGCGACCAGGCGGGGGACAGCAGCGGCTCTTCCGAGGCAGCCATGACCACGGGCCGCCGTCCATCCGCATCGGCGATTTCGAGCCGGTAGAAAGCCTTGCCGTTCTGCTTGTACTGCAACACATAGGCGATACGGCTGCTGAAGGCGCCGGGCTTGCCGGTCAGCAGGCGGAAGATGCGGTCGCTGATGTGGTGGGCGGCATCGCGCCAGCGCTCCGCCGGGACGTCGGGCAGGGTCTCGCCCAGCAGGCGGCGCTGCTCGTTGCTGCTCAGCAATTCGTACTGGATGCTGAAGCGGCCGGGACTGACGGGGATGACCTTGCCGACGACCAGATGGTTGAGTCCCGCGGCCTGCCACAAGGGATAATGGACCTCGGCGCTGGAAGTGGGTTGCTCGGGCAGGGTGGTTGCCGGGCGGAAGACACCGCTCTGGGCGAGATCGCCACGGATGATTTCCGCCAGGCTGTCGCTCTGGATATCGCTGCCAAAGGGCGCCACGGCAATCGGCTTGCTGTTCTCGGCGGCCTTGCGCACCTGGATCGTCAGGTCGGCGGCAGCCTGTCCGGCGGCCATCAGTCCGGCGGCGAGGCAAAGCAGGCGCTTCCACATCCCCTTCATTTCAGTCCTCTTTCATGAATTCAATTCGGAAGTTCTTGAATGTCTGGCCGAAGGTGGCCGAATCCTCGGGCACCGGCAAGGGACTGGCCCGGTAGACGGCGGCCTTGATGCTCTCGTCAAAGGCCTTGTCGCCACTGGACTGCACCACCACAACGTTGGCGACTTCTCCCCCCGGCAACAGGCTGATGCTCAGCACGGCGCGGCTATTCTTGCTGATATTCAGGGGAATGTCCCACACTTTTGTGATCTTGCCGCGTATCAATTGCGTGTATTTTCCGATCAGCGCGGAACTGTCGCGCGCCTTTTGCAGCTGGGCGAGACGCTGGGCTTCCGCGCGCTGCTCGCCGGCCAGGCGTTCGGCCTCGGCGCGGGCGGCGGCATCCGCCGCCTTCTTCAGGCGGTCGCGTTCCTGTTGCGCCTTCAGTTGTCCCTGTACCGATTGCATCTCGCGTTCCAGTTCATCCAGTTCGGAAACGGCCTGCAGTTTTTTTGGCGGCTCGGGCTTGCGGACGGGCTTGGATTCCTGAACCGGCTTGTCTTGAACTTTCGGCTTGTCATCCGCCCTCGGCTTGTCCTTGGGATCGGCGCCGGGCTTGTCCCGGGGTTTTTCCTTGGTGTTATCCCGGGTTTTCTCCGGCCCCTTGTCAGGTCGTTTCCCGGAAGAAGAGGGCTGCTCAGGCGCCGACCGTCCTTTCGGTGGGGTTTTATCCGGGGCGCGGACGGATTCGGGCTTGTCCTTGGCGGGTTTCTTGTCAGCGGTTTTGGCTGGTGGCTTTTCCGCCTGCTTGTGCTCGGAAGTGCGGGTTTTGGGCAGCACCGCCTCCTTGGGCGTACTGACCGTTTTTTCGGGTTTGGACGGCTTGATAGGCGCGGTCTTTTCCGGCGGTGTCTTGGCCGGGGACGGTTTGTCGGGTCTGGGTTTTTCCGACTTGGGCGCTGGCTCTGCCTTGGGCTTGTCCGCCGGTTTTGGCTGCGGCGCGGGTTTTTCGGGCAAGGCGGGCTTGACCGGAGCAGGGACCGGATCCGGCTTTGGGAGCGCCGCCGGTATCACTGCAGGGCGGGACGGGGCTGGCAAGGCGCCATAAAGCCGCGCCTGCAGCGGCGCGGCCGGCTCCGGCAATTCGGGCCGCAGATGGTGCGAAAAGGCAAACAGCAAGGCCGCCAGCCCGCCATGCAGCAGCAGGGACAGGGTAAGGGGTTGCTGTAGCCGGTCGCGCCAGTCGGGCCTCATGATTCCGGGGTCACCGTCAGCAGGCCGACACGGGTAAGCCCCGCCTGTTGCAGCGCGGCCATCAACTTGACCACCTTGCCATAATCCACCCGTGCATCCCCATTGAGCAGGATCTGGGCCTTGGGTTGAGCCTGCTCAACAGCCCGCAGCGCCTGGATCATGTCCTGCAATGACAGTCGCTTGTCCTTGCCGCTGCCTTGCTTTAGCCAATAGCTGCCGTCGGCCTTGATGGTGATGACCACCGGATCCTCGCTGTCGATGTTCAGGGTATCGGCGGCGGCTTCCGGCAACTCGACCTTCAATCCTTGGGTGAGCATCGGCGCGGTGACCATGAAGATCACCACCAGCACCAGCATGACATCGATGTAGGGGACCACATTCATGTCGGAGATCAGTCGCCGCGTGGGGCGCTGGAACGGGCTTTGTTCCATCATGTGTGGATTTCCCGATGCAGGATGCCGGAGAATTCATCGGCGAACATCGCATACTGGTTGTTGATGTCGTCGCTGCTGGAGATGAAATGGTTGAAGGCCAGCACGGCGGGAATGGCGGCGAAGAGACCGATGGCGGTGGCGATCAGCGCCTCGGCAATGCCGGGAGCCACCACCGACAGCGTGGCGTGCTCGACGCTGGCGAGGCCGATGAAGGAGGTCATGATGCCCCAGACGGTGCCGAACAGCCCGACATAAGGCGCGCTGGAACCGATGCTGGCCAGGATGGACAGGTCGCCTTCCAGGCGCTTCTGTTCCTGCATCAGGGCGACACGCATGGTGCGCGTGACGCCCTGCATCACGGCATCGGCGGCGAGGCCCTTCTGGCGCAGGCGGATGAATTCCTTGAAGCCGGCGTGGAAGACCGCCTCCGAGCCCTGGCGTCCGCTGTTTTGCTGGCTCTTCTGATAGAGCGCGCCAAGATCGCTGCCGGACCAGAAGGCTTCCTCGAATTCGGCCTGGCAACGGCGCGCCAGGCGATGCACCTTGCGGTAGCGGATGATCAGCGCCCAGGAGTAGACGGAGGCGGCGACCAGCGCCAGCATGACCAGTTGCACGGGCACGCTGGCGTGGGTAACAAGGCCGAGGATGGACAGGGATTCTTTGACAGCCATGGGGATCAGTCCGGTAACAGGTCGGTCAGGCGCGCGGGCAGGGCGCGGGGCTTCAGGGTGTCTTTATCGACGCAGGCGATGCCGATTTCGCCTTCACAGCAGATTTCACCGTCGCGCAGGATGGTCTGGTGGAAATCCAGCGAGGCGCGACCGCGCTTGATGAGGGCGGCCGTGGCGTCGAGGCGGTCGTCCATCCGGGCCGGTCGACGGTAGCGGATGTTGGCCGAGCGCACCACGAACAGGTAGTCGGCATGGTGCAAATAATGTCCGAAGCCGATATTTCGCAGGAACTCGGTCCGTGCCCGCTCCATGAATTTGAGGTAATTGACGTAATAAACGATGCCGGCGGCATCGGTGTCCTCGATGTAGACACGGACGGGCAGGCTGAAAGGGCTCATGACGCGGCTCCGCCCAATGCCTGCCGCAGCGATTCCGGCATCGTCAGGCCGAACTGCAGCCAGGCCTGCGGGGTGGCGATGCGGCCGCGGGCCGTGCGCATGACAAAGCCCTGCTGAATCAGGTATGGCTCCACCACATCCTCCAGCGTGCCGCCGTCTTCCGCCAGGGCCGCCGCCAGCGACTCGACTCCGGCCGGTCCGCCCCCGAATTTTTCCATCAGGGTCAGCAGGTAGCGCCGATCCAGGCCGTCGAGGCCGATGCGGTCGACATCCAGCATGTCGAGCGCGGCGGCGGCGACCGGTCCGGTGACGATGCCGTCGGCCTTGACTTCGGCATAGTCGCGCACGCGGCGGAGCAGGCGGTTGGCAATACGCGGCGTGCCGCGGGCGCGGCGGGCGATTTCCGCCGCCCCTTCCGGCTCCATCGGCACATTGAGCAACGAGGCGGAGCGGCTGACGATCCGGGTCAGGTCGGCGACGCTGTAGAACTCCAGGCGTTGCACGATGCCGAAGCGGTCACGCAGCGGCGAGGTCAGCAAGCCGGCGCGGGTAGTGGCGGCAACCAGCGTGAAGGGCGGCAGCTCCAGCTTGATCGAACGCGCCGCCGGGCCTTCGCCGATCATGATGTCGAGCTGGTAATCCTCCATCGCCGGGTAGAGGATTTCCTCGACCACCGGCGACAGGCGATGGATTTCATCGATGAACAGGACATCCCCGGCCTCCAGGTTGGTGAGCAGCGCGGCGAGATCGCCGGCCTTTTCCAGCACCGGGCCGCTGGTGGACTTGAGTTCGCCTTCCATTTCGCGGGCGATGATGTTGTCAAGGGTGGTCTTGCCCAGGCCGGGCGGGCCAAAGATCAGGGTATGGTCGAGGGCTTCGCGGCGCGAGCGCGCGGCATGGATAAAAATCTCCATCTGCTCGCGGACCTTGGGTTGCCCGATGTAGTCCGCCAGGCTGGTGGGGCGGATGGCGCGGTCAATGATATCTTCCTGACGCTGGGCTTGCGGCGCAATCAGTCGGTCCATAGGAGCGGGGGAAATTCCGGAGTGGCAAAGGCGTTACTTTACCATCGCTTTGAGGGCGGCGCGTATCAGGTCGGCGGTGTTTTCGTGTTGATTCTTGATATGGGCGACGGCTTTTTGCGCCTCGGCGGGCTTATAACCGAGAGAGATCAGCGCCTGCTCGGCTTCCGCCACCGGCGACATCGCGGTGGACAGGCTGAGGCGGGTCTGCGGCAGCGCGGCGGTCGCTGGTGTCAGCTCCTTGATGCGGTCGCGCAATTCGATCAGCAGGCGCTCGGCGGTCTTTTTACCGACCCCGGGAATCCGCGTCAGGTTGGCGATGTCCTCGCGCTCAATGCACTGCAGGAACATGGCGGGCTCCATGCCGGAGAGCAGGCTGAGCGCCAGCTTGGGGCCGACGCCGGTGACCTTGAGCAGCAGGCGGAAGAGCAGACGTTCTTCCTTGCCGGAGAAGCCGTACAGCAGGTGGGCATCCTCGCGCACGACCAGATGCGTCCACAGGGTGGCGGTCTGGCCAACGCGCAACTGGCAATAGGCGGGCAAGGGCATTTCCACCTCGTAGCCGACACCGTGACAATCAATCAGCGCAAACGGCGCGCCAAGGTCAATCACGGTACCCTGTAACCTCCCGATCACAGGCAGCCCTCCAGGACGTGCCGGCTGATGTCGAGGCTGACATCGCGCTTCTCACCCAGCGCGGTCATCTTGTGAGCTTCGAGCTGGGCAATGATGGCATCCACGGCATCGCTGCCCAGGTTGTAGGCCGACAACTTGGTGGGCACGCCCAGCATCTCAAAAAAGCGGGAGGTGCGGGCGATGGCGTAGCGAATGCGCTGGTCATCCTCGCCGTCGGTGAGGCCCCAGACGCGCTCGGCATACTGCAACAACTTTTCGCGCTTGGCGTCCTTGCGCACTTTCATCATCGAGGGCAGCACCACGGCCAGCGTGCGGGCGTGGTCAATGCCGTAAAGCGCAGTCAGTTCGTGGCCGATCATGTGGGTGGCCCAATCATGGGGTACGCCGGAGCCGATCAGGCCGTTGAGCGCCAACGATGCTGTCCACATCAGATTGGCGCGGACATCATAGTCACGCGGATGGGAAAGCGCCTTGGGTCCCTGTTCGATCAGGGTCAGCAGCAGCCCCTCGGCAAAGCGGTCCTGCACCGGCGAGTTGACCGGGAAAGTCAGGTACTGCTCGACCACGTGGACAAAAGCGTCGACGATGCCGTTGCTGATCTGGCGGCCGTCGAGGGTAAAGGTGCGGGTCGGGTCAAGGATGGCAAACACCGGAAACAGGCGCTCGCTCATGAAGGCGTATTTTGTCCGGGTCGCGGCATGGGTGATGACAGCGCCATTGTTCATTTCCGAGCCGGTCGCGGCCAGTGTCAGCACCACACCGATCGGCAGGGCGTTGAGGATGCGCGCCCGGCGGTTGAGGATGTCCAGCCCGTCGCCTTCGTAACTGGCGGCGGCGGCCACGAACTTGGCGCCGTCGATCACCGAGCCGCCGCCGACCGCCAGCAGGAAGTTGACCTTTTCTTCGCGGACCAGTTCGACCGCCTTGCTCAGCGTCTCGTAGGTGGGATTGGGCTCGATGCCGCCGAATTCGAATACCGGATGGCCCACGAGCGCATCCAGCACTTCGTCCAGGGTGCCGGTGCGGCGGGCGCTGTCGCCACCGTACAAGACCAGGATGCGCGCATCGGAAGGGATACGCTTGGGAAGTTCGGCAATCCGGTCATCACCGAAAATGACGCGTGTAGGATTGTAGAAATCGAAGTTAAGCATGGCAGCCTTCATTAAAATTGATATAGGTTGAAGGGACACAGACTTTCATCATAGACGCATTACAACACAATTGGAAACATTTCAACTGATAAAGTGCTTTAAGTGCCATGACTAACGTCGCGATCTTCCACCGCGTATCGCGCCCGCTCCCAAGCGCAACAAGGCTTGCGAGGTGAAGGCGTGGCAGAGGGCGGCGGCCAGGGCGTCGGCGGCGTCGGCCTGCGGGATCACCGGGATGCTGAGCAGGCGGGTGACCATGGCCTGCACCTGTTCCTTTTCGGCGGAGCCGACGCCCACGACCGATTGCTTGATCTGGCGCGCCGAATATTCATGGACCGCCACGTCATGCATCACCAGCGCCGTCACCGCCGCGCCGCGCGCCTGGCCCAGCTTGAGCGCGGAATCGGGATTGCGCGCCATGAACACCTGTTCCACCGAGGCTTCATCCGGGTGGTAAAAGTCAATGACGCGCTTCAGCCCTTCGTAAATGCGCTTGAGGCGTATCGGCATCTCTTCCGTTTCGGTCCGTATGGTGCCGGCATCCAGGAATTCGCATTTGCTGCCGTTCTTGCGGATGATGCCATAGCCGGTGAGCCGGGAGCCCGGATCAATGCCGATAATGATGGTCATGGGGGAGGGCACAGGCCTGTAATGGATCAGGCGGACATCTTACCTGAACGGAGGGAACAAACCATCCGCCCAGGCCTGTGTGATGGATTAGTGGTCGCGAGCCGCCGATCAGGAGCCGGTGGCCAGTCGGGGAAAGCGCAGCACGATCAGGTTGGAAGAGGAGGGGAGGCCGGTCGTCCGGACGTTATCCCAATCCTGGCCGCAATCAAGGCAGGTGAAGGCGGTGAGTCCCACGCGCACCAGGCGGACGTCCTTGCGCGCGGAGTCGCAGCGCGGGCAACAATCGGCAAACTTCTCCGGGCAATAGTTGTTGGGGCACAAAACGTGGCCCGGATCATTGCCGATCTGGCGCATGAAGAAGTTGCAGTGAGGGCACGCACGCGTTGTTATTATCATGTCAATTCACCGGGGGGTTGGCTGGATGAGCGTGGTAGTGGCCGCAGTATAAGGAAGAATTTCCGGAGAGTCCTTTTCGAATTCATGACAAGCCGCGTGAAGCCAACCAAGTCCTTGAAGCATCGCGAATTTCCCTCCCCAGCCATTTTGTAACCAAATGTCCTGACGCAAAAACCAGCAGGTTGTGTCAAAATGTTACCGTGTGGAATCTATATAAATTATGAGCTTAGCGTCAATATCTTCGTAATCACTTCAAATTTGCGGGGTACGTGAGGGTCGGGTCGCCCCCCAATGCAGGCGCGACAAGGCTTTGGCGAATTCTGAAACAAATTTTAATGAATTCCAGAATCTGCTTTAAGTGTGAAAAAGGGGATGTTGGCGGCCAGAAACCGTTCATCTTCCGACGAACGGCAGGCGGCCGCGCAAGAAAAAGCCCGGCGCGGGGCCGGGCTTCGGGGTGACGCGGAGGGTGAAACCGGCTTACTCGATCGCCAGCAGCACCTGGCCGTCCTGTACCAGATCGCCGGTGCTGACGCGCACGTCCGACAGCACGCAGTCTTCCTTGGCGGTGATGCGGTGTTCCATCTTCATCGCTTCCATCACCACCAGCGCCTCGCCTTTCTTCACCGCCTGACCGGCGGACACCAGCACGGCGGTGATGCGGCCGGTCATGGGCGCGCGATAGCCCGCATGACCGTCGTCCGCGCCCTTGGCGTGCTTCCACGGCTCCACCAGGCTGCATTGCCACAGGAAGCCTTCGTGCGTCAGTTGCAGGCCGTGATGGTCAATGGTGACGTTGAAAGCGACCCGGTTGCGGTCATCCTGCCACACGAGCTGTTCCTCGAACTCCGAGAAGCTGAAGCGGCCTTCCTGTTCGCCCTGACGCCAGTGGAAACCGTCGGCGGTCGGGGTTAGGTCCAATTCGCAAACTTCATCGTTGAGGTTGAGGCGCAGGTGGGTGTGGTTGTCGCCGCACAGCCGCCAGCTGGCCAGCCCGGCCCAGGGCGAGGCATCGCCGCGCTGGGCGGTGGCGGATTGCTGCTGCGTGAAAAACCAGGCCGCCGCCGTCAGCAGCGCCGCGTGGTGATGCGGGCTCTGGCGGTTCAGCAAATCGTCGTGGCGCTGGATCAGGAAGGCGGTATCCAGCTGCCCGGCGATGAAGTCCGGATGCGACAGCACGCGTTGCAGGTAGCTCAGGTTGTGGCGCAGGCCGCTGACGCGCATGCCTGCCAGCGTCTGCACCAGCCGGGTGATGGCCAGTTCGCGGGTTTCGCCCCAGGCGATCACCTTGGCCAGCATCGGGTCGTAGTATGGGGAAATCTCGTCGCCGCTCTGGAAGCCGGTATCGACGCGCTGCCAGTCCGCGACCTGCGGGTAGCTGAAGCGGGTCAGGCGGCCAATCTGCGGCAGGAAGTCATGCGCCGGGTCTTCGGCGTAGAGACGCACTTCCACGGCGCAACCATTCGGCTTCAGCTCATTCTGGGTGAAGGGCAGCGGCTCGCCGCTGGCGATGCGCAGTTGCCATTCCACCAGATCCAGGCCGCTGATCATTTCCGTGACCGGATGTTCCACTTGAAGACGAGTGTTCATCTCCATGAAATAAAAGGAATTGTTGGCGACGAGAAACTCGATCGTCCCGGCGTTGCTGTAGCCGATGGCCTTGGCGGCCTGCACGGCGGCCTCGCCCATGGCGCGGCGCAGTTCCGGTGACAGGTCGGGTGCCGGCGCCTCTTCCACCACCTTCTGGTGACGGCGTTGCAGCGAGCAGTCACGGTCAAACAGGTAGACGCAGTTGCCGTGCTTGTCGGCCAGCACCTGCACTTCCACATGGCGCGGCTTCACCAGCAGCTTTTCCACCAGCAGGCGGCTGTCGCCGAAACTGCTCAGGCC
>CAZPZK010000068.1:0-11013 GCA_964591095.1 uncultured Moraxellaceae bacterium
GTTCAGGGCGGCAACCCCGCTGTCAAACGTCTTTCGGTCGTGGCGTCCAGTCAAGGCTTCCAGTCGAATCATTCCGGCGTCCTGCGTAATCATCCATCAGTGATTTCAAGGCGGCATTGGCGGGAGGCGGGTTTTCCAGGGCATCGAGAAAGCGCTTGCCTTCCGCGCCGGACAAACGCACCAGACGCTCTTGCTCGATAATCCGTTCCGCTTCGGTCAGGGCGCTTTGCACCAAAAACTGGTTCAGGGTGGAACCAACCAATTGGGCTGCCAGCTCCAGTGTATCCTGAACCTGCAAGGGTATTCTGGCCGTAATGCGGCCGCGTTCGGCTGCGGTTGCCATGATGCGCTCTCCAAGGGAGTTTCAGCTCACAGCATAGACACATGGTGTCATTTTGTCACCATCCTGATTTTCTCACCCGCCCGAACACCCCGGCCCCTCCACCCGGCTCCTCCCCCCCGCCCCCGGCTCCACCCGGATCTGCGTGCCAATCCTTTCCTTCAACTGCGCCACATGCGAGATCACCCCCACCAGCTTGCCGCTCTGCTGCAACCCGGACAGGGCGCTCAGCGCAGTATCCAGCGCATCCTCATCCAGCGTGCCGAAGCCTTCGTCCAGGAACAGCGAATCCACCCGCACGTTGCGACTGGCCATGTGCGACAACCCCAGCGCCAGCGCCAGGCTGACCAGGAAGCTTTCGCCGCCGGAGAGGTTGCGGGTGGGGCGGATCTCCCCGGCCTGGTAGTTGTCCATCACATTCAGTTCCAGCGGCTGGCTGTCGTCGCGCACCAGCAGGTAGCGGTCGCTGAGTTTCTGCAACTGGCGGTTGGCGTGGTGGATGAGGATGTCGAAAGTCAGGCCCTGGGCGAAATTGCGGAATTTCTTGCCGTCGGCGGCGCCGATCAGGTCGTTGAGGCGGCCCCAGCGGGCGACGTCGCGCTGGCGGGCGGCGATCGCGTCCACCAGCGACTGGCGGCTTTGTCGCAGGTCGGCATTGTCCCGCAGTTGCTGCTGCACCGCGCCGATGGCCTGTTGCAAGGCGGTCAGGCGGTCCGTGGCGGCCGTCAGGGCGGCGTTCAGTTCATCGGGCTGGTGGTCGGTCAGGGCGCGGGCCTGTTCGGTTTGCCGCCGGGCTTCGGTTTCGCGCCGGCGGCTGTCCAGTTGCAGCTGGCGGCGGTTCAGGTCATCGGCGCGGGTAGCCAGCGCGCGGCGTTCTGTTTCCGGCAGGCAGGCTTCGCGATAGGCGCTCTCATCAGCCAGTCCGGCGGCGCTCAGGCGTTGGCGGAAGGTGGCGTCTGCCGCAGCCAGCGCGGGCTCGCGTTGCTGAAGGATGGCGTCCAGTTCACCCAGGCGGGTGTGCAGGTCGCGGACGGCTTGTTCGGCCTGTTGGTGGGCGAGGCCGGCGGCGCGGTGGCGACTGTCGGCCTCTTGCAGGGCTTGGGTGGCCTGGGTTTCGGCCTGATCGGCATCGCGGTCGCCAAACAGGTCGCGGCGTTGCTGAAGCAGTGCTTCCGCTTCGGCTTGCTGGCGCTGCTGCTTAGCGGCGGCGTCACGGTTTTGCGCCAGCAGGTTGGTCAGGGTGATGTCGCCGTGCTTCAGGCTTTCCGCCAGCACCGCGCGCTGCTGGGTCAGGCGCTGCCTGTCGTTGAGGTTACGCAGGAATGCCTCGTTTTGCTGACGAAGATTTTCCAGGGTTTCGGCTGGACGGCCCAGACACTCCTCCCCACGCCCGCATTCCGCCAGCAAACCCAGGAGGCGCGCTCTCTGAAGGCTCGCAGCCTCCTGTTGGGAGGCAACGTCTCGCTGCTGGCGCTCTGTGTCCCGCTGTATTTCCATCCACTCGGCTTCGGCCGTGACTAGCTGCCGGGCGGCGGCTTCGGCCTTGGCGACCGCCGTGCGCAGGGCTTCCTCGCCGCGCATCAGGGCTTGTTGCAGCCGGTCCAGCGCGGTCAGCCGCTCACTGACCCGCGCGATCTCCGCTTTGACGCGCTCCACTTCGGCAAGGATGACTTCCCCTTCGTCCGCCAGCGACAGCGCGGCCAGATCGGCCTGGACCTGCGTCTGCAGGGCGCTGAATTCGGTTTGCCAGCGCGCCTGTTTCACCGCCAGCCGCTCCAGCGCGTCGCGGGCCACGTCCTGCCGCGAATCCCCGTCAGCCCGTTGCTTCAGGGCCTCACTTTCCTCCCGCCGCACCCGCGCCAGCGACTCGCGGCTTTCATTGGCCGCCGGGACATTGCCCCGCGCCCACGGATGTTCCTCCGATCCGCACAGCGGACAGGGTTCGCCGTCGCGCAGGTGCTGCCGTTGTTCTTCCAGCCCGTGGATGCGCGCCAGCAATTCCAGCTGCGTTTCCAGCAGGCCGCGCTGGGTCGTCAGGGCGTCCACGCGCGTTTGCACGACCGGACGTTGCTGTTGCCAGTCCGCCAGCGTTTTCTCATGCCCGGTCTGTTCAGCGGCCAGCACTTCACCCTCGCGCTGCGACTGATGCAGGCGCTGGCGGTCTTTCTGCAAACCATCCAGCCGATTCTGGCGCGCATGCCGTTCCAGCAGGCATTCCCGCCAGTCTTCCTGCTCCCGCCCTTCCAGTCGCGCCTCACGGTCGGCCTGAACCTTGTCCAATCCAGCCTGCACTTCCAGCCGTCGCGCCTCGGCGGCGGTGACAGCCTCCACGCAACGCGCGCGCTGGATCTCGCGTTCTGGCAACACTTGCCGTTGCTGCTGAAGGCTCCGGTTCAGCTCAGCCAGACCGCGCTCGGCCTCCGCCAGTTGCCGCCATTCGGTTTCCAGCACCGGCAGTCGGCGTTCCAGTTCGGCGTCGGCGGCGTGGTCGGCCAGCCATGTGTCCAGCCGGAGCTGTGTCTCCGTCGCCAAGGCCAGTTCGGAGCGAATGCGTGTTAGCGCATCCTGATGTTTTCCCTGTTCACTTTGCAGCCGGTTCAGTTCTACCCGCGCCGCCTCAAGATTCTGCCGCGCGCCCCGCTGCTGCACATCCAGCGCGCGTACGGTCTTCAACACCGGCTTCAACGCCGTCAGTTGCTGCTGCGCGGCGTCACGCGCCTGCTCCGCCGCCGCCCACTGTGCCGCCGCCGCCTTGACCCGTTCTTCCTTCTCCGGCAATTCCTGCCGCCAGCGCTGCTGCTGTTGGCTGTCGCGCTCCTGTTCGCGGCGCAGGCCGTCCAGCACGGCATGGTCGGCCGTCAGTTCCAGCGCCTTTTGCGCCAGCGCCAGCCGCGCCTGTGCCGGAGTGAAGGCTTCCACTTCCACCGCCAGCGCCTTCTGCTGCTGACAGGTTTCCACCAAGGTCCGCTCCAACGTCGCCAGCGTTTCCCGCCAGGCCAGCGCCTCGCGCAGGGTCCGGGTTTCCACCGCCAGCCCTTCCGCCTGCTGGCGTTGCGCGGCCAGCGTCGTTTCCAGCGCCGCCAGTTCGTCATCGCCCAGCAGGGTCAGGCCGGACAACTCCGCCTGCAGCAGCCCCAGTTTCTGTTTTTCCTCGGCATGACGCTGGTAGGTCAGGCGGGAAATTTCACTGTAGATGGCCGTGCCGGTAATCTGCTCCAGGATCGGCGCGCGCTCCCCGGCCCCGGACTGCAAAAAGGCGGCAAACCCGCCCTGCGCCAGCAGCATGGCGCGGGTGAACTGCTCGAAACCCATGCCGGTGCGCGCCGTCACCAGGTCCGGCACCTCGCTCACTTTTGAAGACAGGATTTCGCCGCTGTCGGCATCGCTGATTTCATGCCGGGCGGCCTGCAATTCGCCATTGACCCGGCCATGCGCCCGCCGCTGGCTCCACTGGCAGCGATAGCGGCCGTTGCCGGTCTCGAACACCACCTCGGCGAAACAGTCGGCAGTGCGGCGCGAGAGGATGTCATTGCCGCTCTTGGTGATTTTGCCCAGACGCGGCGTCTGCGCGTACAGCGCCAGGCAAATGGCATCGAGGATAGTGCTCTTGCCCGCGCCGGTGGGGCCGGTGATGGCAAAGATGCCGTCCGACACATAGGCCGGATGCGTCAGGTCGATACGCCACTCCCCGGCCAGGGAATTCAGGTTCTTAAAGCGGATGGTCAGGATGCGCATGCCGGTTTTCCCCTATTCCGCCTGAAGATCGGCTTCCTGCATGGCTTGCAGGATTTCGCCGAAACTTTGTTCCAGTTCCCCGCGCTGCTCCGGCGGCACCTGCCCCGCGTCCAGGCAGCGGGCAAACACTTCGCCCGGCGACAGGTCGTCCAGCGTTTCGTCCGTCGCCTGCCGGTTCAGCACGTGCAGGGCCTTGCGCGCATCGCGCGCCTTCAGCACTTCCAGCGCCGATCCCGCCGTCAGGCTTTCCAGCCGCTCGCGCAGGTCATCCATCACCTCGTGGCCGGTATGCGTCACTTCCATCCACACCGACTCGCCTGCCGCTTTCAGGGCCGTCAGCCGCGCCTCGACCTGCGGCCAGTCGCCGGTCACCCGCTCCAGCCGCTGGAACACCGGAACCGGCAGCAACCTCACCGTCTTCTCCGGCGCGAATTCCACCACGCACACCTGCTTGGCCTGCGCCGCCTCGCCAAAGCCCATCGCCAGCGGCGAACCGCTGTAGCGCACGAATTCCCGCCCGCCCACCGGCTGCGGCACATGCAGATGCCCCAGCGCCACATAATCCAGCGCCTCGGGGAAAATACCCGCCGTGACATGCGCCAGCGAACCCACGTACAACTCGCGCACGCCGTCGCCGTCCACCGTCTGCCCGCCCGCCGTGAACAGGTGACCCATGCCCACCACCGGCACGGGTTGCGGCAGCAGGACGTTCCGCTGGAGTGCCGCTTCCACCACCGCCGCGTAGTGACGCTGGATGCCTTCCGCCAGCTTGCGCTCCTTGTCCTCCGGGCTTTCCCCGGCCTCGGCGCGGCGCAGGTCGCGGTCGCGCAGGTAGGGCACGGCACAGACCAGCAGTTCGGCCGCACCTTCAGGATCTCGCAGGGTAATGACCTCTTCCGCCGGGCTATCGGTGGCCGCCCCCACCACATGCACGTCCAGCATCTTCAGCAATTCGGCCGGGGCGTCGAGGAAGGTGGGGGAATCGTGGTTGCCGCCGATCACGACGACATGACGGCAGCCGGTTGCCGCCACGCGGCGCAGGAAGCGGTAGTACAGCGTCTGGGCGGCGTTGGAGGGCGTGGTGGTGTCGAAGATGTCCCCGGCCACCAGCAGCACGTCGATGCCTTCGGCGCGCAGGGTGTCCAGCAGCCAGTCGAGGAAGGCGGCGAATTCGGCGTAGCGCTTGCGGCCGTATAGCAGGCGGCCGAGGTGCCAGTCGGAGGTGTGCAGCAGGCGGAGGTTTTTCGTCATGTTGTTCTGGTTCCCCTTATTCCGGCGGTTTGAGATAACCGAGCGCCCATCCAACCCAGCCGCCCAGCAGCGCCCCCTCGACACTGACAAACGCCCCGGCCACGATCCCCAGCAGGCACCCCGCCACCGCGTTTTCGACGCGGGTCCACAGCCGCTGCCGTTTCGACAACGGCGCCTTGACCTTGCCATGCTTCGCCCGCGCGCTGCGGGTGCTCCTGCTGCCCTTGGCGCGGTTGCAGCCGATACAGGCCGGGTACAGGTTGGTCAGGTGGTCGCTGCCGCCCCTCGCGCGCGGGATGGAATGCTCCACCTCCCACGCCCCGCGCAAGTCCATCCGCCCGTAATGGGCCCACACCACCTTCTTGTGGCAGATGTGACAACGCCCGGCCGTGCGCTCATAAATCCGGCGCAGCCGCTTTTCCTGATAAGCCATGAATTATTAAAGGATTTTCGGTTATTTCAACCGTCAAGCCTAGCGGGGCTTTACCGGAAATGCAGCCAAGGTAAACCGACAATACGACACAGACTGTCGTTTATAAACGGGCCGGCCGCCTTTTCAGGCTTCCGGGCAGCAAAAAGGGCGCGCGAGCGCCCTTGTTGACCTGGATCGCGCGGGCGGAATAACCGCCCCGTCGTCCTCAGTTTTCGTTTTCGGCCTCGGCCATTTCAATCTGCTCGTCGCAGAATTCCTGACCGGTGCGGGCGTAGGCCAGCAACGCGGCGGGCAGCACGTCCTTAGCCACCATCGGCAGGTCGGCGGCCACCGCCTTCGGGTCTTCCAGATGATCCAGCACTTCCGGATACCCGGCAAACAGGCCGACCACATTGATGACGTTATTGATCTCATCGGCCAGGTTGACCTCGCCATCGGCCACCTTGGCATACGCCTCGCACACCTGGTCCCAGACCTGCTGCAGCCAGTCGTGACCGGCCAGGAAGCCCTGGCACCAGTCAATCAGGTCGGTCATTTGCTCGGGGTCGGCGTTGAAAGCGTAATCCTCGGGGATCGGCGTGACGTTTTCCTGCGCCATCAGCACGCTGTGGTCATACAGCGCAATGATGGTGCCCATCACCATGCCGGCCTCTTCCTCGCTGCTGAAACGCGGGTTTTCCTCGCCTTCCTCGCCTTCCCAGATCAGCGGCATCCATTCATCGGGCGCCAGCGGCACGGGACTGGCCACCACGGCCCAGATAAAGCCGCGCAGGGCCGCCAGGTTGAAGGTGTCCGGCGGGCAGCGGTCGGATTGCAGGAACTCGTCCAGGGCAATGAGTTCCTGTGCGGAAGGCAGATGGTTCATGATGGGTACCAATCGGGGGGAGTAAAAGGTTCGGGCGCTATTATGACGGCTTTTGCGGCAAAAGGGGCGAAGAAATCTTCGCCCCGGCGACGGTTCAGACGCTGCAGCACTTCTTGAATTTCTTGCCGCTGCCGCAGGGACAGGGGTCATTGCGGCCGATTTTCGGCTGTTCCGGGTTCTGGGCGCGCAAGCGTTCCAGCCGCAGCAGCTCGCGGCCGATTCGGGCATAGATCGCCAGCGCATTGGGCAGCAGCGTGGACGCGATCATCGGCAGGCGGCCGCGCAGCTCGGCGGCATCGGCGGACTTGGCCAGCGCCGCCTCCACATCGGCAAAAAGGATGGGCATGGCCAGCGCCGCCGCCACTTCCTGGCCCAGCGTCAGATCCTCGCGCTTCTTCATCTCGTCCAGGGCTTCGTTCCACACGTCTTCCAGCCAGCCGTGACCGACCATCAGGCCCTGGCACCATTCGCGCAGCGCGCGCCCCTCCTCGTCATCCTCGCTCCAGACGCACTCCGCCGGCAGTTTGAACGCCTCGTCCTTGACCGCGCGGTCCGTGAGCCCAAAGAGATAAACGATATGCGGCAGCACCGATTCGGCTTCGGGGGGAATGCGCGACAAGCCGGAGGGCGGATCGGCGTCCTCGCTCGCGGCGGCGGTTTCCGCCGGGTCCCTGAGATCGTCCTCGCTGCCCCAGATCACGGGCAACCAGTCTCCGGGGGTCAGCGCGGTGGGGCTGCAGGCGACGGCATACAGGAATCCGCGCAACTGGTGGAGGGTCAGCGTGCCTTCGGGCACCTGTGCGGAGCCGAGGTGGTCGGCGATGGCCTGGTACTCTTCGGTGGGCAGCGGCAGGGGCTTGGTTTTTTTCATGGGAATTTCCGGGTCGGGTCAGGCGCGGATTATAGCTGCTGCCGCCGCCCCGCCGTCAGCTTTCCACGATCACATAATGCTTGCGCACGGCGTCGACCACTTCAAAGATGCCGTTAAAGCCGGGGGGAATGATGGCGGCGTCGCCGGGGCCGAGGTCGCTGATCGCGCCGTTGTCGGCGTGCAGGCGGACGCGGCCGTGGATGATGTGGAAGAATTCCTGTTTGTTGTCGGCAAAGGCAATGCGCCAGGCGCCGGGCTGGCACTCCCAGATGCCGGCGTTCATGGGACCGTGGCTGTAGCAGTCCCAGGTCTGGCGGGCGGGGTTGCCGTGGACGAGGCGGTCCGGGCGGGGGTGGTCGAGGGTGGGGTCGGGATTGGGTGTGGGGTGGCCGGCGATGTATAGCTTCAGGTTAAGCTCGCTCCTCAAATCGGCGTACCCCTTGGCCAGTGCGTCATACGCCTCCTTAACCTCTGGCTGGCTCAGCGCCTGAGCTTTTAATTCTGCATGTGTTTTCATCGTTGCCGGTCCTCATTTACCGCATCACTCAAAGCAAGCGACGATTATCCAGCAAGTGGTTGAGTCGTACCAGCGCGGCAGGGTCAGGGTCAGCATTGAGGTTCATCCCCGCAGGCGCGGGGAACGGCCGGATCCCGAGCTGATGCGCGACCGGTGGTACTTTCGTGACGGCGCGTTTTTGTCGCATCGGCTGCCGGGTCATGAGTTCCCGGCGTCGGAGATCCTTGAAGTGGCGCTGCTGCGGTATGAGTACCGGCGCACGGCGGCGAAACTGGATGACGCCAGGCGGCGAATTGAGGAATTGACCGCCCCGCCGGCCGCGCCGAGCAATGTGGTTGCCTTCCCTGGGCGCAGGCGTGGCATGAATGGGGATGGTGCGGCGTAGGCGTAAAAAAGCCAGGCTGTTACAGCCTGGCGATCACTACTTCGGTTGCTGGTGGTTACTTGAACTGCTCGCGGTAGGACCTCATCACGGCATCCACGTCCAAGTCAATCTTGACGCCAGGGAACTGTTTTCTGGTGAATGGCGGGATGCCTTCCGCCTTGATCTGGGCAAAAAGCCGCTCCCTGTTCGCCTTCACTTCTTCCGGCGGGGTTGGTTTCCAGTAGTTCTTTTTGCCTGCCATTTGCCAAGCCTCACAACATGAATGCCCAATGATCTAGCGACGGTGGTCATCTGCCGCAATCCGCCGGTGTCTTTTTCGCTGGTCAGCAGCGGCAGCTTGTACTGCTCTGCGCACTGGATCACGCAGGCGTCATAGGCCAGTATGTCCCGGCCCACGGATAAGTCAATGGCGGCGTGCCGGTCGAAGTCCACATAGGTGATAGGTATCCGTAACGCGGCGATCAGCGCCCGGTGGGCGGGTTCATCCCCGCAGGCGCGGGGAACGGGGTTCATGGAATCGTTTTCCCCGATTGAAAGTCGGTTCATCCCCGCAGGCGCGGGGAACGGAACAGCAGGCGGAAATAGTCCCCGGTTGGCACCGGTTCATCCCCGCAGGCGCGGGGAACGGTTTGCCTGTACCAAGGGATGCAGGTCTTCCAGCGGTTCATCCCCGCAGGCGCGGGGAACGGCACCGCGTCTCATCAAATATCAAAACCATTGCCGGTTCATCCCCGCAGGCGCGGGGAACGGATCGCCCCGCTCTCGACCCCCATGTCGAACGACGGTTCATCCCCGCAGGCGCGGGGAACGGTGCCAATGATTTCCATCAAACCACGGTTCATCCGGTTCATCCCCGCAGGCGCGGGGAACGGGGCGACTGGTGGCGAACCGTCTCCATCGTCGCCGGTTCATCCCCGCAGGCGCGGGGAACGGTCGGGTCCGCAGGGTCCGGCAAAACCGGATGGCGGTTCATCCCCGCAGGCGCGGGGAACGGTTTATCAAGGCGGTGTTTTGTACTCGCGGCAACGGTTCATCCCCGCAGGCGCGGGGAACGGAATCAGGGCGTCGCGCGCCTGAAGGTCAGTGACGGTTCATCCCCGCAGGCGCGGGGAACGGGTCAGGCCGGAGGCGTCGCAAACGATCAGGTTCGGTTCATCCCCGCAGGCGCGGGGAACGGAAGACCGGCGCGATCCCTGTGGGAGATTCAATCGGTTCATCCCCGCAGGCGCGGGGAACGGCGCCACCAGTCGGCGGTCTGGGCGGTGAAAGTCGGTTCATCCCCGCAGGCGCGGGGAACGGGACTCCCGCCCACGCCGCCCTGCTGAATCACGCCGGTTCATCCCCGCAGGCGCGGGGAACGGCTCCAGGTGCTGCCGTCCGGGCTGTATTGCAGCGGTTCATCCCCGCAGGCGCGGGGAACGGCCCGCGCAACCAATGGCCCGCAAATGCACCGCCGGTTCATCCCCGCAGGCGCGGGGAACGGAATGCGACTAATTTATCCCCATGCTGGTCGTACGGTTCATCCCCGCAGGCGCGGGGAACGGCTGCGGGTTGAATACAGCTCCGACCAGTGCGCCGGTTCATCCCCGCAGGCGCGGGGAACGGGTCCCCGGCGTTCTCTCCGACAAATCCAACGCCGGTTCATCCCCGCAGGCGCGGGGAACGGGCGAGTGCCCAGACGGCCCCCGCTACAAATCCCGGTTCATCCCCGCAGGCGCGGGGAACGGGGATCAGGCGCGCGATGACTTTGACTTCTACGGGGTTCATCCCCGCAGGCGCGGGGAACGGTGCAGATCATCGAGTACATGCGGGATCGCGGCCGGTTCATCCCCGCAGGCGCGGGGAACGGACCCGCCGAACAAGTATAGGTACCACACTGGACGGTTCATCCCCGCAGGCGCGGGGAACGGTGGTGATTCCATTGAATCCACCACTCCCCCCACGGTTCATCCCCGCAGGCGCGGGGAACGGTCCTCCCCGAGGCGAAGCAGTTCCCGGACTTTCGGTTCATCCCCGCAGGCGCGGGGAACGGGGTCGAACCCATTACAGGGCGCGACGAATCCACGGTTCATCCCCGCAGGCGCGGGGAACGGGGGTTTCCGTTTGCGAATATAAAGAGATTCCTCGGTTCATCCCCGCAGGCGCGGGGAACGGATAGCCGTGATGCGACGGGATGCAACGAGTTGCGGTTCATCCCCGCAGGCGCGGGGAACGGAGCAGACATGAGGGTTACTCCAGTTAAGCGGCCGGTTCATCCCCGCAGGCGCGGGGAACGGAGCGCCTGCGCCTTTTGCAGCGCCTGCGCCGCCGGTTCATCCCCGCAGGCGCGGGGAACGGACTATCATTATTCCGTTTATGCGGATTTGTCCCGGTTCATCCCCGCAGGCGCGGGGAACGGTCGGAAGCATCACGGGAATCATCAACAGCATCCGGTTCATCCCCGCAGGCGCGGGGAACGGCCGAAGCTTCGCCAGGAGAGTCCCCTTTCGATCGGTTCATCCCCGCAGGCGCGGGGAACGGCCATCCGGGATGAAACCGGCATCCCCTTCAACCGGTTCATCCCCGCAGGCGCGGGGAACGGTGCTTGATACGGTCAGAACGGGAACCGCGCCGCGG
>CAZPZK010000069.1:0-10975 GCA_964591095.1 uncultured Moraxellaceae bacterium
GACCAGCCCCGCAACCTGGCCAAATCGGTGACCGTGGAATAAGTTATTGCCCTGCCTGGCCAGGCAGGGCATGGCGCGCCCATAAAAAAACCGCCGGTATAACCGGCGGTTTTTTTATGGGCGTTGCCGCTTACATGCTGAAGTTCAGGCCGACAGCAATCATGTCATTGGCAAAAGTCACGCCACCCAAGTCCAGATCCGGGAACTTGGTGTACTGCAGTTCGACCGAGGCATTATCCGCGATCTTGGCGCCGACTCCCAGGCCGAAAGTCAAGCCATTGGCGTCCTCGGCCATCTTGAATCCCCAGGATCCCGTGAGGTCGATGTCATAGTCAACCTTGCTGACGCCGATGCGGCCGTTGACATAGACATCGCCGGGGCTCTGGGCCTTGAGGAATACACCGAAGCCGCTGACGCTGAGCGAGTCGCCGCCGCCCAGGTCTTCTTCCTGAATGGTGGTGGTATACATCGCTTCCACCGCAACATTGTCATTGATCTTCATGCCGCCGGAAATCCCCAGATTGCCCATGTCGGCATCTTCGGAAGAGAAGGTTCCGTATTGCACGCCAAAATAGCCTTCGCCGGCGACAGCGACGGCGGGAAGGGTGGCAGCCAGCACACAAGCGGCAATCAACTTTTTCATCCTGAGGTTCTCCTGAGCGGTTTGAAAGCGCATTCTATTCATTGTGTAACAATTTGTCACGTTTTCAGTTTCAGGCGCTCTGGATGTTCAGGGGCTGTTGCAGGCGCTGGCGTTCCAGCATGGCGGTCATGTCGTCGGCGGGGATAGGCCGGCTGATGAAGAAGCCCTGTACCAGGTCGCAGTTCTGGGCGCGCAGGAAATCCATGTGCTGAGATGTTTCCACGCCTTCCGCCACGACCTTGAGTCCCAGGCTCTGCGCCATGGCGAAGATTGCCCGGACGATGGCTTCGTCGTTTTCGTTATGGCCGATTTCAAAAATGAAAGACTGGTCAATCTTGAGGATGTCGATCGGAAAACGTTTCAGGTAGGACAGGGAGGAATAGCCGGTGCCGAAGTCGTCTAGGGCGATCTGGATACCGCGCATGCGGACCTCCTCCAGAATATGCTGGATTTCATCGCGATCCTCCATCAGGGAGGACTCGGTGATTTCCAGTTCCAGCAGGGCGGGGTCCAGGCCGGTATGGATCAGCACCCGGTCCAGGATGTCCAGCAGGTTGCCGCGGTTGAGCTGTTGCGCGACGACATTGACGGAGGTGGCAATGTGGCCGAAGCCCTGCTCCTGCCACAAGCGGGTCTGCCGGCAGGCCTTGTCGAGCACGATTTCGCCAATGGCGGAAATCAGCCCGGCTTCTTCCGCCAGGGGGATGAACTGGCCGGGCCCCAGCAGCCCCATCGAAGGATGCATCCAGCGCACCAGGGCTTCCACGCCGACAATCAGGCCGGTGGCCAGACAGACCTTGGGCTGGTAGTAGACGACAAATTCATCGCGGAAGATGGCCTTGCGCAGCGCGCTTTCCAGATTGACCTGTTCCACCGAGATGACATGCACATCCTCGCTGAAGAACCGCATGCTGTTGCCGCCCATGCGCTTGGCCTGTTGCAGGGCCAGGTCGGCGTGGTTGATCAGCACCTGCAGTTCGCGACCGTGTTCCGGGAAGAGGCTGACGCCGATGGAAACCCCCAGCAGCAGCTCATGCTCGCCGATGCGGAAGGGGCGGCGCAGTTCATCAATGATTTTCTCGCAGTAGCTTTCGAGGTCCGGACGGCTGACGTGCTGGTCCAGGATGACGGTGAATTCGTCGCTGCCGATCCGTGCCAGGGTATCGGCGGATACCGCGGATTTGATCAGGCGCTCGCCGATCTTTTTCAGCAGTTCGTCGCCCAGTTCATGGCCCAGGCTATCGTTGATGGTGCGGAAGCGGTCCATGTCGATATACAGCACGGCCAGCCCCTTGTTGAGGTCGCGGGCGCGCAGGATGGCGGCATGCAGTCGGTCCCGGAACAGGTTGCGGTTGGCGAGGCCGGTCAGGCGGTCATAATTGGACAGGTAGCGCAGCTTTTCCTCGGCTTCCTTGCGCTGGCTGAGGTCAGAAATGATGCCGACATAATGCGTGACCTGATGTCCGCCATCGTGGACGGCGGCGATATGCAACCATTCCGGGAAGGGTTGGCCGTTTTTCCGGTATTCGGTGATTTCCCCTTGCCATTCCCCGTCGCGGTTCAGCCCCTGGAGGATGATCGGGTAATGCTGCTGCTTGCCGGGCTGGGTCAATGCCTCGTCAAAGATGTGCCGACCCTGCAATTCCTCGTCCGGATAACCGGTGATCTGCGTGAAGCGGGGGTTGACCGACAGATAGCGCAGTTCGTTGTCGAGGATGTAGATGCCTTCGGCGGCATGTTCAAAGACTGATGCCGACAGTCGCAATTTCTCCTCGGTTTCGCGTTCGGGACTGATGTCGCGGCGGGTACCAATCAACCGGATCGGTTTTCCCTTCTCGTTCCAGGCGACGACCCGTCCGCTGTCCTCGACCCAGATCCAGTGGCCCAGGCGGTGGCGGATTCGGTAGGACGCTTCATAAACCGGCCGGCGCTTGCGCAAATGGTTCATCAGCGCCCGCCGGACCTGCAGGTAGTCATCCGGATGGATGATCTTTTTCATCTGGCCCATGAAGGCCTTTAATTCCAGGCGGGAATAGCCCAGCAATTGCTCGAAATTGGAGTGGTAGATCTCGTTGCTGACCAGGTTCCAGTCCCAAAGGCCGATGCCGGAGGCGTCAATGGCCAGGGTCAGGCGTTCCTGGCTGCTGCGCAGCGCGCGGTTGATATCGGACAGGGCCAGGGTACGCTCCCGGACCTTTTGTTCCAGGTTGAGATTGATCTCTTGCAGTTGGGCCTCGGCATTACGCCGCTCCTGGATTTCCGAGGCCAGTTGCCGGTTGACATCCTCAACCGTGCTTTTGGAGCTTTCCAGGAAGGCGATGAGATCCTCATTGCGCAATTGCAGCCACTGGGAGTGGAAGCTGATCTCGCTGAGACGGCGGCCAGCCAGAATGATGAAACAATAGAACAGGCTGCCAACGCCGGCCATGCTGGTGTTGACGCTGGAAGACGTGCTCGCCAGATAGAGCAGTCCGGGGATGAACGCCGTGGATACAAAGACCAGGAAACTCCGGAACCGCGTCAGGTAAGTGGACAGGGCGGTGATGGCCTGCCAGCAGATCAGCACCGCGAACAGGGTCGGCCGGTAGAACTCAGCGAAGGATTTCTCGATGTCCGGCATGGCGTTGACATAGAGTACCCCGGCGATGCCCCAGATGCTGCCCATGAGACCGGCGCTGGCCGGAATCACCCAAGGGCGCCAGCGGGCGGGAATCCGGTCGGAGCTGCCGCCCAGCAGTCGTACGACGCCCAGACATCCGAAAGCGACGGCCAGGGACCAGGCCAGCCATCCCGCGAACGCCAGCCGCGTGGTTTCCATTTCGTTGGCGTACAGGAAGGCTACCGAGATCACCGCAACCAGTGTGACCAGGCCGAAAAACGGGAATTGCTGAACGACTTGCCGAATTTGCAGGCCGCTGAGCCGGTCTGTCAGTTGAGCATTGAAATCATTCGCGGCCCTGGGCGGGGCGGCGCTGTCGGAATGGTGCGTGTCCGGGTGGGTCATGCTGTGCAGGCTCCAGTACACCCGGCCGGAAAGTCCGTGGTAAGGCATCCGGGCGCTGAATGGATACATTCATTGTTATTGTCAGGACAAGCGTGGGGGCCTGTCTTCAACGGGATTGCCGTCCCATCAGCCGGCAAGCTCGGTTCCTCGCTGATTTACCCGACCGAGTATACCACCTGCGCGCCAAATGGAAATGCCCGGATCATTGTCCGGCAAGCGGTCATTGGGCGCAGGCCGCCGGTAGCGGCCTGGTGCGGCCATGACCGTCGATCGCCACGAACGTGAAGCATCCCTCGGTCAGCTTGCAGGGTTCGCCCTCGGCGGGATGCAGCCAGACCTCCACGAGAATCTGGACGGAACTGACACCGGTTTGCAGGATTTCGGTATGGAAACTCATCAGGTCACCGACCCGCACCGGCCTCAGGAAGACCATGCTGTCGATCGCGACGGTGGCGACGCGTCCGCGCGCCAGTTCGCGGGCGGTGATGCTGCCCGCGATGTCCATCTGCATCACCAGCCAACCGCCGAACATGTCGCCCTGCACGTTGGTGTCCAGCGGGCGCGCCTGCAATTGCAGCACCGCCTGATGACGGGGAAGCGGGGGCTGGTCCTGGAGATAAGGAGGCATGATGACGTTTTCTTGAGCGCTGACACCATCATAGGGGCATTGGTGTGAAATGCAACCGGCAAGGCTGACGCCAAGTTGTCATAAATCTGTCATTGTCGGGGCTTAGGATGCGCAGCATGTCCAAAACATGCGCAATCCTTGGGAGAAGACTATGAAGATGCAGCAACTGGCGCTGGCCCTCGGCCTGACGCTCGGCGCGGCCGCCGTGCACGCCGCCGTGGATGCCGGCATTCCGGCATACCAGAAGACCTCGGGAATCTCCGGCAACCTGTCCAGCGTCGGCTCGGACACGTTGGCTAACCTGATGACGTTCTGGGCCGAGGATTTCAAGAAGCAGTATCCGAATGTCAATATCCAGATCCAGGCGGCCGGTTCCTCGACCGCGCCTCCCGCGCTGACGCAGGGCACCGCCAATTTCGGTCCCATGTCCCGCGCCATGAAGGATAACGAAATCCAGGAATTCGAAAAGAAGTACGGCTACAAGCCGGTCGCCGTGCCGGTGGCGGTCGATGCCCTGGCCGTGTTTGTGCACAAGGACAACCCGATCAAGGGCATGTCGATGCCAATGGTGGACGCGGTGTTTTCCAGCACCCGCAAGTGCGGTTTCGAGAAGGAAGTGAAGAAGTGGGGCGATACCGGCCTGACTGGTGCCTGGGTCACCCGCGACCTGCAACTGTTTGGCCGTAACTCGGTCTCCGGCACCTACGGTTATTTCAAGGAGCATGCGCTGTGCAAGGGTGACTTCAAGACCAATGTCAATGAGCAGCCCGGCTCGGCGTCTGTGGTGCAGTCGGTTTCCAATTCGATCAACGGCATTGGCTATTCCGGTATCGGTTACATTACCTCTGGCGTGAAGGCCGTGCCGATCAAGGGCTCCGATGGTGAGTTCGTGGCGGCGACGCCGAAGAACGCTTTGTCCGGCAAGTATCCGCTGGCGCGCTTCCTCTACGTCTATGTCAACAAGGATCCGAAGAAGCCCTTGCAGCCGCTGCAGGCCGAGTTCCTGAAGCTGGTGCTGTCGCAAGAAGGACAGTCCATTGTCGAGAAGGATGGCTACATCCCGCTGCCGGCCGCCGAGGTCAAGAAGATCCGCGCCCGACTGGGTTTGTGATCCCGCTTCCTGACGGGGCCTTCGGGCCCCGTTTGTCGTTTGTTCCGGGTGAGAATCCCGATCGTTTCCCTGATAATGCCGACCGTTTCCGGTAGCCAGAGAATGTTATGAGTAAAGCCGCACGCGCCCTGCTGGACGATGCCACGCTTGCCCGCCTTGACCGGCGCCGCCGCATCAAGGACCGCTTTGCCAATGTCACCATCGCCTTTGGCGGGGTGTTCATCATTGTTGCGATCGCCCTGATCTTCTTTTACCTGCTGTTTGAAAGCTGGCCCTTGTTCCGGGATGCCGACTTCCGCAAGGAGCGCACCTATGCGGCGACAGCTCAGCCGGCCTTGTGGGTGGACATGGATGAGTACAACCAGACCGGCATGCGCCTGGATCCGGGCGGCAAGCTGGTCTTTTTCAAGGTGGCGGACGGCGCTGCGATCGGTGAGCGCCAACTGACCTTGCCCGCCGGCGTCACGGTGAGCCGGGTGGTGCGCAGCGCGGTGATGCAGGGTGTGGTCGGCGTCGGCTTGTCCAACGGACAGTTGCTGGTATTCAAGCCGGACTATACGGTCGACAGCCAGCCGCAAGGCCGGGTCGTGACCCCGGACATCCGCTATCCCTATGGCGAAGCGCCGTTGACCGTGGATGATGAGGGCGGCCCCTTGACAGCTTTTGCCGTGCACGCCGGCGATAGCGGCTTGCGTGTGCTGGCGGCGACCGGCAACCGGCTGCTTTGGCAGAAATTCGGCAAGCAGGAAGCGGAAGGGGGTGGTCTGGGCGGACTGGCGCTGGCGGATGAAAGCGAGTCTTCCGACGCCGGCCCCGCCGTCTATGTCCGGCAGTCCAGCGAAGTGCTGCCCGCCGACGCCACCGGCGTGACCCAGTTGGTGATAGGACAGGGCGCCCGCTGGGCGTATGCCCTGACAGCGGATGACAAGGTGTCGGTGTTGCGTTTTGGCGAAGACGGCGCGCAATTGTACGCACAAACCGACCTGCTGCCGGGGCCTGACCAGGTGACAGCCGTAACTGCCCTGCAGGGAGAAGTCTCGCTGCTGGTCGGCGATAGCCGGGGTCAGGTCAGTCAGTGGTTCCTGGTGCGCGACAACAAGGCCGGCGTGGATGATCGCTTCAGCCTGACCCGCATCCGCGGCTTTACTCTCGGCGATGCCCCGGTGACGGCGCTGGCGCCGGAGGCCAAGCGCAAGGGCTTCGTGGCGGGAGACGCCAAGGGCCGTGTCGGCTATTTCTACACCACGTCGGAACGCACGCTCTCGGTTCAGCAAGCGGTGGCAGGGCCGGTGACGGCGCTGAGCGTTTCCGCCCGTTCCGAGGGCGTGTTTGTTCAATCCGTGCGCGATGCCGCTTTCTGGAGCCTGCATATCGAGCATCCGGACATGTCCGCTTCCGCGGTCTGGGGCAAGGTCTGGTATGAATCCTATCCCGAGCCGACCTATACCTGGCAGTCCTCCTCGGGCAACGCCGACTTCGAAGCCAAGCTGTCCTTGGTGCCATTGACCTTCGGGACACTGAAAGCCGCCTTTTACGCCATGCTGCTGGCGGCGCCGCTGGCCATCTGCGGCGCGATGTACACGGCGATCTTCATGTCGCCCGGCCTGCGCACCAAGGTCAAGCCCGCGATTGAGCTGATGCAGGCGCTGCCGACGGTCATCCTCGGCTTCCTTGCCGGTCTCTGGCTGGCGCCGGTGGTGGAGAGCCACCTGCCGGGGATATTCAGCCTGTTGCTGGTGACGCCGCTGATCATTCTGGGCTGCGGTTTTCTCTGGGTGCAGATCCCGCTGGAAAAGCGCAACCGCGTTCCGGACGGCTGGGCGCCGGTTTTGCTGATCGCGCCGATCCTGATCGGCGGCTGGTTGTCGTTTACCTTGTCGACGCCGATTGAGCAGTCCTTTTTCGGCGGCGATGTCCGTCACTGGCTGGAAACGGCGGTCGGCCTGAAATTTGACCAGCGCAATGCGCTGATTGTCGGCCTGGTCATGGGGTTTGCGGTCATCGCGCCGATCTTTTCCATTGCCGAGGATGCCTTGTTCGCGGTGCCGCGCCATCTGACCAACGGTTCCCTGGCGTTGGGAGCGACGCAGTGGCAGACGCTGGTGCGCGTGGTGCTGCCCACGGCGTCGCCCGGTATCTTTTCGGCGGTGATGATCGGCTTCGGCCGCGCCATCGGCGAAACCATGATCGTGCTGATGGCCACCGGCAACACGGCGGTGATGGAGTGGAACATCTTTGAAGGCATGCGCACCCTGTCCGCCAACGTCGCGGTGGAAATGGGCGAGGCCGAGGTCGGATCGACGCACTTCCGCATGTTGTTCCTGTCGGCGCTGGTGCTGTTCGTGATCACGTTCGTGCTCAATACGGTGGCGGAAGTGGTGCGAACCCGCCTGCGCAAGAAATACGGCTCGCTGTGAGGATCAAGGCATGAAATTGCGTGAATATTTCCGGACTGGCGATGCCTGGGTCTGGCTCAATGCCGGCGCCGTGGCGATTTCGCTGATCATGGTGGTCGGCCTTCTCGGTCTGGTCGCCGTTCGTGGTCTCGGCCACTTCTGGACGGCGGATGTGATGCAGGCCGCCTATGCCGACAATGGCGTTTCGCAGGTGATCATCGGCGAGCTGTATGACGAAAAGGTTGATACCGCCACCCGCCTGCGGGAAGCGGGGGTCGCCATTCCCCCCGAGGTGGAGACCGTGACCCGCTGGTCGATCAAGCAGGGCAACAAGGACATTACCGGTCAGGATTTCCGCTGGGTCATGGCGGCGCAAATAAGCAACCCCACGTATCCGCGTGACATCGTCAAGCTCGAGCGCTTGGAGTGGGGCAATTTCTATGGCCGTCTGGTGGAAGTGCGTCAGGCTGGAACGACCGTGGCCCGGGGTGAACAGGCCTGGACCGAATTCAACCAGCGACTGGCGCGCACCAATGCCATCCATGAGCGCATCAGTGATATCGAGAAGGGTGAGATCGGCGCCATCAATTACCGGTTGGAAGAGTTGCGCTTGCACGAGCGTCGTCTGGAGCTGGATGGCGCCCTCAATGATGCCGCCCGCGCCGAACTGACGGCACAGCGTGATGCGCAAAACAAGCTTTATGAGGTTGAGCGACAGAAGCTGGAGGCGTTGAATGCCGAGTTGCAGCGCGATACGGCGCTGTTCACGGTGGCCGATGGCAGCCAGCATGAAATTCCGCTGGGCAAGATCGTCTCGGCGGTACTGCCGAATGATATGGGTCTGTTTGCCAAGGTTTGGGACTACGGTCATAACCTGTGGACCTTCCTCAGCGCCGATCCGCGCGAAGCCAATACCGAAGGCGGTGTCTTCCCGGCCATTTTCGGCACGGTGCTGATGGTGGTGCTGATGACCCTGATCGTGACGCCGTTGGGCGTGATTGCAGCCATCTACCTGAGGGAGTATGCCGACCAGGGCGTGATCACGCAGACGATTCGCATTGCCGTCAACAATCTGGCCGGGGTGCCGTCCATTGTCTATGGCGTTTTCGGTCTGGGCTTCTTTGTGTACTTCATGGGCGGCAGCATCGACCGCCTCTTTTATCCGGAAGCCGCTCCGGCGCCGGTGTTTGGCACTCCCGGCCTGCTCTGGGCTTCTCTGACCCTGTCGCTGCTGACGCTGCCGGTCGTGATTGTGTCGACGGAAGAAGGTTTGTCGCGGATTCCCCGCGCCCTGAAGGAAGGGTCGTTGGCGCTGGGCGCGACCAAGGCGGAGACCTTGTGGCGCGTGGTGTTGCCGATGGCGACGCCCAGCATCATGACCGGGATGATCCTGGCGATTGCGCGCGCCGCTGGCGAGGTGGCGCCATTGATGCTGGTGGGCGTGGTCAAGCTGGCCCCGACGCTCCCGCTGGACATGAACGAGCCGTTCCTGCATCTGGAGCGCAAGTTCATGCATCTGGGCTTCCATATCTATGACGTCGGCTTCCAGAGTCCCAATGTCGAGGCGGCGCGGCCGGTGGTCTACGCCACGGCCTTCCTGCTGGTGCTGGTGGTGGCGGTGCTGAATCTGTCGGCGGTCGGCCTGCGCAACCGCCTGCGCGAAAAATACAAGGCTCTGGAAAGCTGATCGCCGGGGCGCTGTTGTACACTTTGGAGGCAACTCTCATGAATCACGTAGTGGAAAAATCCGCCATGAATGCGAACACGAATTCCGGTCCTGCCGCCATGCCCGGCATGGATATGGAGGCCCTGGGCCGACAAAGCCGCAGCCTGAGCCTGGTTGACGAGGACATTTGCCTGGAAGCCCGCAATCTCAATTTGTTCTATGGCCAGAAGCAGGCGCTTTTCGATGTCAACATGCTGATCCCGCGTCAGCGCGTCACCGCCTTCATCGGTCCTTCCGGTTGCGGCAAGTCGACCTTGCTCCGCACCTTCAACCGCATGAATGACCTGGTGGACGGTTGCCGGATTGAAGGCAAGATCCTGATGGACGGCAACGATATCTTTGACCGCGGCATGGACATCACCAGCCTGCGTCGACGGGTCGGCATGGTTTTCCAGAAGCCGAACCCCTTTCCCAAGACCATTTATGAGAATGTTGCTTACGGCTTGCGCCTGCAGGGCATCAACAAGAAGCGCATTCTGGATGAAGTGGTGGAGAAGTCGCTGAAGGGCGCGGCGTTGTGGGATGAGGTCAAGGATCGCCTGCATGACTCCGCACTCGGCTTGTCCGGCGGCCAGCAGCAGCGCCTGGTGATCGCGCGCGCCATCGCCATCGAGCCGGAAGTGTTGTTGCTCGATGAGCCGGCCTCGGCCCTCGACCCGATTTCCACGCTGAAGATTGAAGAGCTGATTCACGAGCTGAAGGATCGCTTTACCATCCTGATCGTGACCCACAACATGCAGCAGGCCGCCCGTGTCTCCGATTACACGGCCTTCATGTACCTGGGCAAGCTGATCGAGTACGGCGACACCGATACGCTGTTCACCAACCCGTCCAACAAGCAGACGGAAGACTACATTACCGGCCGTTACGGCTAAGTACAGGGGCTGCCGCCATGACCAAAGAAGACTACGGCCACCACATTTCCCAACAGTTCAATGCCGAGCTGGAAGAAATCCGCACCCATTTCCTCGCCATGGGCGGGCTGGTGGAAAAACAGGTGAGCGATGCCATGCATGCCCTGTTGGACGCCGACTCGGCCCTGGCCGAGGCCGTGATGCAGAATGACCAGCGCATCAACCTGATGGAAACGCGCATTGATGAGGAACTGGTGCGCATCCTGGCGCGCCGTCAGCCGGCAGCCTCGGACTTGCGCATGATCATCGCGGTCAGCAAGTCGATCACTGATCTGGAGCGGATCGGCGATGAAGCGGCGAAAATCGCCCGTTACGCCAAGGCGCTGTGCGAGGAAGGGGAGTCGCCGCGCGGTTATGTCGAGACGCGCCACATCGGCAACCAGGTGCGTCTGATGATTCATGACACGCTGGATGCCTTTGCCCGTCTTGACGCCGACCAGGCCTTCAAGGTAATGCGCGAGGACAGCAATATTGATATTGAATACAAGACCGCAACCCGCGCCCTGATGACCTACATGATGGAGGATCCGCGCTACATCACCCGTGTTCTTAA
>CAZPZK010000070.1:0-6078 GCA_964591095.1 uncultured Moraxellaceae bacterium
TCTTCTGGGCCAGGGTGAAGCCGGCCTTGGTGGCCGTGGGCACCGTGGGCAGGCGGAACACCGTGCTGGGCGCCAGGCCCAGGAATTCGCGCGCCTTGGAGGTCAGGCTGCGGCCGATGATCAGGTTGATGCGGCCGCCGGCGCGGACTTCATCCAGCAGCACGGGGGTCTTCAACGGGGCCTTGGCGATTTCGGCGCCGTTCTTGGTGGCGGTGACCATGGCGGTGTCGTGGTCGATCTTCAGGACGATTTCGTCGCCCATGTTCATCTGCGACACATCCAGTTCGATCGGCAGCGCGCCGGCGTCTTCCATGGTGTTGAAGAAGATCGGGGCGATCTTGGAGCCGATGCAGACGCCGCCGTCACGCTTGTTCGGGATGTGCGGGATGTCGTTGCCGAAGAACCACAGCACCGAGTTGGTGGCGGACTTGCGGCTGGAACCGGTGCCGACCACGTCGCCGACGTAGGCGACCATGTTGCCCTTGGCCTTGATGGCTTCGATCTGCTTGATCGGGCCCTTGACGGTGTGTTCTTCCGGGGTGATGCCGTCACGCGTGTTCTTCAGCATGGCGTTGGCGTGCAGCGGGATGTCCGGGCGGCTCCAGGCGTCCTGGGCGGGGGACAGGTCGTCGGTGTTGGTTTCGCCGGTGACCTTGAACACGGTCAGCTTGATTTCGGTCGGGACTTCCGGACGGTTGGTGAACCATTCGGCATCGGCCCAGGACTGCATCACGGCCTTGGCGTGGGCGTTGCCGGCCTTGGCATTTTCTTCCACGTCATGGAAGGAGTCGAACATCAGCAGGGTGGACTTCAGCGCGGTGGCGGCGTCGGCGGCCAGCTCGGCGTTGTCCAGCAGGGAAACCAGCGGCTCGACGTTGTAGCCGCCCAGCATGGTGCCCAGCAGGTAGACGGCGCGCTTGGCGGTCACCAGCGGGGAGGTCGCTTCGCCCTTGGCGACGGCGGCCAGGAAGGCGGCCTTGACGTAGGCGGCGGGGTCCACACCGGCCGGAACGCGGTTTTCCAGCAGGTCGACCAGGAAAGCTTCTTCGCCGGCGGGCGGGTTCTTCAGCAGTTCGACCAGCGCGGCGGTTTGCTTGTCATCAAGCGGCTTCGGGGGGACGCCTTGGGCGGCGCGTTCGGCGACATGTTGGCGGTAGGCTTCGAGCACGATGGTTTCCTCATGGTGAGCGGGATGTCATTCCGGCTTGCGCGCCAAGCCTTGCGGCATGGCGGCGCGCAGCGGAAAAACGGTGGGCGGAATACTAGCCGAAATGCGGGGAAATGTTAAGGAAGAGTGCTATATCGCAAACGGTATAGTCGTTATTCGGCAAGACAATAGGTGTTGGCGGCCAGTCCGGCAAAACCACCGCGGACTGGCCGGTCCGGGATCAGAAGCGGCGGGAAATGCCCAGGTTGAGGGCCGTGATCCGCGCTTCCTCATCCTTGCCCAGTTCCTGGAACTCGGCGCTGACCACCGTGCTCCGGTCCAGGTCATAATCGAGTCCCGCGCCCCAGGAAAAATTGTTGTCCGAGCCGGTTTGCACCAGGCGCGCGCCGCCCGCCATCGCCGTGCGCGTGGTTTCGAGCGAGACCAGGCCCGCGATCAGGTGCAGGCGGAAATCCGGGGTAATCGGCCATGACGCCCGGGCAAAGGCGCCCATCAGCAAGTCCACCTGCAGCTTGACATTGGAGAGGGCGACAACCCCGGACGGGATTTGCAATTGGGTGGAACCGGTCTTGCCTTCCGCCACCCCGGTACCCAGGCGGAAATCAAAGCCAAAATACCGGTTGGGCTCTATCAGGTGGCGAAACTGAACCACCTGGGGCGACAGGGAGGCGTCCGGATTGCCGGACTGATAATCCAGCAAGGAGAAATCCAGTCCGCTGTGGATTTCTCCGGCATGGGCTTGGGTCAGGGCCAGCGCCAGAATGGCGGCGGTTGTTGAAAGCACGTTCTTCATCCGTTGTCCCCGTGTCAGGATGGCCACGGCCGGGAGGGCCGTTCAGGTTGATGAGGGCATCATAACCCAAGAGACCCGGTTTACGTCAGCGGGCGCAAATGCCGCTTCCGGGGTCAGGCGTCAACATGCCCCGGAAGCGGGGCATGTTGACTTTGCAGCAAGTTAATGGCACGCTTTCTGCTTAAGCGATAGCAAACTCGCCAGGAGCAACGATCATGACACGTGAATCACAACTTTCCCAACTTGGAAATGCCTTCTCCCGTAAAGCCCGTCGCCAGTTTCTCCAGGCGCTGGAACAATTCCAGGCGCAGGGTCTGACTGCCCGCGCGCATGACATTCAGGCATTTTATAAAGTGCCGGACCGGCAACAGTTTCTGGTCCTCAATGCCCCAGCCTGGGGCGATGAAAGCGTCGACATTCGCACCTTCGAGTCGAATCCGGGCACAGCCTCCCTCCGTCAGAACCCTTGGCTTCTTGCGCCGAATCATTCCGCAACGGTCATGCTGCGCTTTCACAGTCCGGCTATCGCCCAAAGGATTGGCAAAGGCGATGCTCACGCCGGCTGGCGGGACGTCCAAGTCGAAATTATCAGTGGCGGGTGGGTGCATCTCAGCGGCCACAGCCTGCCGGCTCTGGTGCGCGCGGTATTGAGGTCCGAAGGTTACACGCCAAGTCGTTCATGGCGAGAACTGATCGCATCCTGGATGACGGAATCCCGTTCCCGTGAGGGCGCGCGGATCGGGCAAACGACCGCCTTGATGGATGAGGAACACGGCCGCGCCGTGTCGTGAAAAAACGCATGCTGAAGAAAATCCGGCGCGACCGCTCGCTGTTGTTGCACGCCGGAACAACGTTTGCCGTGAGAGGCGCGACCGCATTGGGAACGCTTGGCCTCAATTTCGTGCTGGCTCGTACACTGGGCATCGAAGGGGTGGGCCTCTTCATGCTCGGCTGGTCCATCTGCACCGCCTTACTGGTGATATCCCGATTCGGCTTGGACAGCGCCATCCTGCGACATGGGGCGATTGCCCTGGGAGAACGCAACCCGGCGCTTTACCAGGGCATCCGGCGTCAGGCCCTGGCCATCAGCCTGCCGGTCGCGGGCCTCCTGTCGCTGGGTCTTTGGGCGGGTAAAGAGCGACTGGCCGCTATCTTCAACAACCCCGCGCTGGCCGCCACCCTGATCCCGCTGGCAATCCTGCTGCCCTTGATGACACAACTGACGATACAAGGCACCTGGATGAAGGTCCTGAAGCGTCCGATGCTGGCCCCCTTGTTTGAAACCGGCGGGCTGTCCCTGGCCGTCTGCCTGCTGGTAATGGCCGGCTGGGCCAGCGGAAACACGCTTGGCCTGGCACAAGCCGTCTGGAGCCTGCCGCTCTGCGCCGCGCTGATGCTGCCCGTCGGCGCCTGGATCCTGCGTTACCGGTCAGGGCAGCTCCTGTCGCCTCCCAAGGGGAGGAGTCAACGGCAATACGATCCGGGGTTATACCGGGTGCTGCCGGATTTTCTGGTCCTCAACATCACCGTCTTCCTGGCGCAATGGAGCACACCGCTCATACTGGGTTTCTTTGCCGATAATCGCGAGATCGGCCTGTTTTCCACCGCCCACCGGCTGGCGACTTCCGTCAGCTTTATCCTGCTGGTTTTCAACAGCATCACATCCTCGCGCTTTGCCGCCCTGTTTCACCAACGCAACATCGGGGCCATGAGCCAGTTGGCGAAAAATACCACGCTCTACATGACCCTGATGTCGTTGCCGCCGTTGCTGATCATGCTGGTGTTTTCCCGGCCGTTGCTCGGGCTGTTCGGGCCGGAATTCGTGGAAGCGGCTCTTTTGCTGCAGATCATGGCGGTTGCGCAGTTTATCAATACCGCCACCGGGTCGGTCAGCTACCTGCTGTCCATGACCGGGCATCACCGCGAAATCCGTAATATCGTGATCGGGACCGGCCTGCTGTCGATGATGTTGAACTTCAGCCTGTCTCCACGATGGGGCGGGCTGGGCGCGGCAATCGCATTTGCCATTCCGCTGATGGCACAAAACCTGCTGGCCGCCTGGAAAGTGCGGAAGCTGTTGGGGATCCGGGTGATCCCCGGCTTCCGCTGAACCCTTGAACTCCGTAAAAATCCCGAGTGCTCGCGCGGATTGACGATCTGCTCGCCCCCCGTTTGCGGGGTGCTGGTCTTTTTGCCATCCTGTCAGCATTGCGCAACCGCCCTTGGGAAACCGCCATGCCCCCGGTAGAAACCACATCCCCGACGCCCGCGACCGGCCTTGCCGACCGGCGTGGCCTGTCGCCGGCCTCGCGCGGCTTTATGCTGGCCTTCCTGCTGGCCGTGATGGTCAGCGCGCTGGTGAGCCTGATGCTGCGGCAGCCGTGGGCCGGTTTCCACTTTAGCGCCGAAGGTGACATGCTGCGGGTCAGCACGCCCGCGATGGATCAACCCGCCGTGGTGGCGGGCCTGCGCCGCGCCGACGGCGGCCTGCAGCCGCTGCCGGCCTGGCTCGCGGTCGAGGAGCCGGATTTTCTGGATCACGTCAGCGCCTACCAGGCGCTGATGCAGGCGCAGGGGCCGCTGCTGGCGGAATGGCGCAGCAGCCAGGCGCGACTGGTGCTGAGCGACGGCCGGGAACTGCCGGTGGTGATGCGCGCGCGCGGGCCGGGTGATATTCCCGTCATTTTTTGGCTGCAATTGGGTTTCGGGCTGGTGGCGCTGGGGATCGGTTGCGGTATCTGGGTATTCCGGCCGCGACAGCGCGTGGTCAATCTGCTGCTGCTGACGGCGGCGGGATTTGCGACGGGAACCTGGTCAGCCAGCCTCTACAGCTCGCGGGAACTGCTGATGGACCCGGAGCTATTCCGCCTGCTTTCGATCCTCAATCACGGCGGCGCGCTGTTGTTTGACTGCGCGATGCTGGCGCTGCTGTGGACCTACCCGCGGCCGCTGGGCCGCCAGCCGGTGGCGGCGCTCAGCCTGCTGCTGGGGCTGTTGCTGTGGGTTGCGGATACCCGGCAACTGACCGGGCGCTACAGCGAGGGTTTCTACCTCTGGCTGCTGCTGATTTTCCTGATGGCGGCCGGGTGCGCGTGGGGGCAGTGGCGGTTGTCCCACCGCGACCCCGTGTCCCGCATGGCCTTGCGCTGGTTGCTGCTGTCCTTTCTGCTGGGCAGCGGCGCTTTCGTGGCGCTGCAGGTGGTGCCGCTGATGCTGGGCCGCACCGCCCCGGTGCCGCAAAGCCTGTCGTCGGGGGTCTTCCTGATTGTATACCTGGGGTTGGCGGCGGGCATCAGCCGTTACCGGCTGTTCCGGCTGGAGCACTGGTGGCTGGCCGCGTGGAGCTGGCTGTTCGGCGGCATCCTGGTGCTGCTGGTGGACGGCATTGCCGTCTGGTTCCTGCGCACGGACGGCTGGATGGCGCTGAGCCTGGCGGTCGGGGTGGCGGGATGGCTGTATTTTCCCTTGCGGCAATGGCTGGTGGAGCGCCTGCTGCAGCGGGGGAGTTCCACCCGTCAACTGCAGGCGGGGGCCATCCGCCGCCTGTTTGACCTGCCCTCGGATGAAGCCTTGCGCGCGCACTGGCCGGATGTGGTGCGCAGCATTTTCAGTCCGCTGGCGATGGAGCGGCGCGAAGGCGACCGGGATTTTGCCATTGCCGACAACGGACTGCTGCTGTGCCTGCCGGATATCGAGGACGGGCGGCATGTGCTGCTGTCCTATTGCGAACGCGGCGGGCGCCTGTTCAACCGCGATGACCTGGCGACCGCCCGCGAGCTGTATGGCATCGCGCGGCATGCCCGCGATGCCCTGGTGGCGCGGCAGCAGGGGGCCAGACTGGAGCGCGACCGCATCAAGCGCGACCTCCACGACGACCTGGGCGCGCGCCTGCTCTCCATCCTGCATGGCCGCCAGGAATCCGGCATGCGCGAGGAGGCGCGGCTGGCGATACGCGACCTGCGGCAGATGCTGGCGACGCTGGACGAGCGCAGCGTCACGCTGACGGAGGCCGCGCAGCTGATGCGCGAGGAAGCCTCGGAACGGTTGCCGCGCGCCGGCATCGCGCTGTCGGTCTCTTGGCCGCCCCTGTCGGCGATGTCGGGCATCCTGTTGTCGG
>CAZPZK010000070.1:6088-8434 GCA_964591095.1 uncultured Moraxellaceae bacterium
TACGCCAACCTCAAGCGCATGGTGCGCGAATGCATTACCAATGCCATCAAGCATTCCGGCGCCTCGCGGCTGGAATTGGGCATGGCGCTGGAGGACGTCGGGCTGTGCCTGACCGTCCGCGATGACGGACAGTTCGACCCCGCACAACTGGACCTGGGCGGGCGCGGGCATCACATCATTCACTCCCGCGTCGACGAACTGGGCGGCCGGGTGCAATGGCAGCGATCCGCTCAAGGCGGCTGTCGCGTGGACATACGGATACCCGTCGCCATACCGGCGCGGACGGAAGGACAGGAGGAAGCAACATGAACGACCATGATCCGGTGCTGGTGGTCGAGGACGTCAAGGAAACCGCCGACTGGCTGACGGCGCGGGTGCATGCCGCCCTGGGCGCGGCGCGGACCGTGCGTCAGGCGCATACGCTGGCGGCGGCGCGCAAGCTGATGCAGCGCGAACACTTCCGCATGGCCATCCTTG
Organism: uncultured Moraxellaceae bacterium; assembly: GCA_964591095.1. Classification (GTDB taxonomy): domain Bacteria; phylum Pseudomonadota; class Gammaproteobacteria; order Pseudomonadales; family Moraxellaceae; genus Fluviicoccus. The sequence goes on from CAZPZK010000070.1 coordinate 6,566, forward strand.
ATCTGGGGCTGCCGGACGGCAACGGCATCGAACTGATCCCGGAACTGACGGCGGGACGGGACACGACCGTGGTCGTGGCGACCATTTATGATGATGACGCCCATATCTTCAGCGCCCTGCGCGCCGGGGCGGGCGGCTACCTGCTCAAGGACCAGGGCGATGAAGACATCGAGAAGGCGCTGGCCGGCATCCGCGACGGCGTGCCGCCGATTTCCCCCAGCGTGGCGCGGCGGATGATGGATTTTTTTGTGCAGCAGGAACGCCTGCGGGAAAACCCCGATAACGAAAAGCTCACCGGCCGCGAAAAGGAAGTACTGGTGCTGATCGCCAACGGTCTGAGCGTCGCGGAAGCCTCCGCCAGCCTGGGCATCTCCGCGCACACCACGCGCGGCTATGTGAAGGACATTTACCGCAAGCTGGGGATTTCCTCCCGCGCGGAAGCCAGCCTGAGCGCCTCGCGGCTGGGGTTGATCCGCAAATGACACACCCGCCGGCGGATCGGACCTGAAAAGGCATGGGCGGCCATTCGGCCGCCCTGGCGCTCACCCGGTTGAGTTTACCGGGCCTCGCGCGCCACCCGCGCCACCTCGGCGTTGAAGGCGGCAATGCCCTTCATCGCGCCGCTGCTGTAAGCCGCCGGATCCACACTGAAGGTATAGTCGGCGCTGCTGGCGCTGATGCTGCCCGCTCCGGAAAGCATCGACAGCCCCTTGCTCAGCGCGTTGGCGGCGGCAGGCGTGGTGTCGGTCTTGCTGAGCGTCCCGACATTGCTGCTGATATTGATCACCGGCGCCTTGGTGGCGACGCCGGGAATTCCGCGCATCATGCGCGACTTGGGCTTGCCCATCCAGGTGGCGCTGGCGGCCTGCAGGTTCATCCCCGGCGCGGTCTGGATACCGGCGGAAATGGTGGCATAGGACGCGCCGGTTTCACCCCAGATTTGCGGCGCGACAATGGTGTAGGTCGGGATGATGATCGTGGCATCCTTGATTTTGGGTTTGCCCATGCTGATGAACTCGGAGAACGGGCCGGTAAAGCCGATCTTGATCTGTTGCTCATCGCTGGGAGCCGCCACCAGCAAAGTGTCGGAACTGCCGACTGGCGATTCCAGCGGCAGGTTCCACTTGGGGTCCGCCTTGGCGAGGGCGATGCCCTGCAGGTAATCGCGGCCCTTGATATCGTTCCAGGTCAGCACGGTATAACCGGCGGCGCGCATCTGGCCGACAAAGTCGTCATAGGCCTTTTTGGCAATCGACTGCGCCAGGGCCTTGTCGAGCCCGTTGATGCGGTATTTGGCGCTGGCCTTGACCGAATTGGCGCTGCCGCCTCCCAGCGTCGACAGGGCGCTGCCCTGCTTGGACACCCCGACCTTGCCGTCGACCACGAATTTCACATAGACGGTAGGCACGACCACGGTCTTGTTATAGTCCAGCAGGTCCTCGGGATTGACGGCATTCACCGCCACGGTGGCGGCGGTTGCCGCAGCAGGCATGGCGGCAGGCGCCGCCTGGGGATTCGGGGAGCTGGCGGCTCCGCCGGTCTTGACGCTGTTGGACACGCAGCCGGTCAACAGGCCGAGGGTAATGGCGGCGGCGAGCAGGGTGGGGGTGAAGTGCATGTTCGGTCTCCGTGACATCGGATAAGCAAAGGGGCGGTGACTGGCCGGAGCCTGCCCGCCGGGTCACTCCGAGTGTAGGAAGGGCGGCTGGGACGGGATACCCCTGAGATGGGGGGGGGGATAAAGTCCGCCTCCAACCTGCGACAACATGTCGCATGGTGACCGGGACCTTACCCTCCTAAAATTGCGCTTGTCTTTTATCAATTGCGACCCGGTGCCGTATGCGTGCTTTGCTTTCCGCTGCTGTCATT
>CAZPZK010000070.1:8444-10903 GCA_964591095.1 uncultured Moraxellaceae bacterium
CCCTGTTCCTGGCTGCCTGCGGCGGCGGCTCCGACTCCGGCACGCCCACGGCCACCGTCACCACCTCGCAAAACATCAGCATCCGCTTCGCCGCGCTCGCCAACGGCGCCGAAGTCAATTGCGCCAGCAACATCGCCGCGATCAGCGCCGGCAATCCGGCGATGACCATCCGGGATTTGCGCTACTACGTCTCCGATATCCGCCTGATCAACAGCAAGGGCGCGGAAGTGGTGCTCAAGCTCGACCAGAACGTCAACCAGTACCTCAATCTGGCACTGCTGGATTTTGAAGACGCCACCAACAGTTGCGTCGGCGGCACGCCCGATACCTATACCACGGTTACCGGCAAGATTCCGTCCGATACCTATACCGGCCTGCAGTTCACGGTTGGCGTGCCGGTCAGCGCCGTGGATGCCGACGGCAAGACCGTATCGCTCAACCACAGCGACTATGCTACCGCGCCCAGTCCGCTGGACCTGCAGGCGCTGGCCTGGAGCTGGCAATCCGGCCGCAAGTTCCTCAAGGTGGAAGTCAATCCGGTGGGCGGCGTGACCAAGGCGGATACCACGATAGCGCCGACCTTCAATGTGCATCTGGGCTCCACCGGCTGCACCGGCAACCCGGCGGGCGGCGAAACCGTCACCTGCGCCAAGCCCAACCGCATGAGCGTGCGTCTGGCATCTTTTAACGCGGGCACGCAAAAGGTGGCCCTCGACCTGAACGGATTGCTCGGCAATTCCTCGCTGTCGGTGGATGCCGGCGGACCGGTGGGCTGCATGTCGGGAACGGATGCGGAATGCACACCGGTCTTTGCCGCGATGCAGATTGATCAGGCGACCGGGCAACCCATCAGCCTGGGCACGGCGCAGACGGTCTTCAAGGCCGTCGCCAAATGAAGTCACCGTCTTCTTCCCGTAGCTACCGGGCTGTGATCCACGGCCCGGCGCATCACAACCGTCCCACAGGAGGATGCGCCCAGCCATGCTGAGACTGATTGCCCGAACCCTGATGCCCGGCCTGCTGGGCATTGGCCTGAGCGCCTGCAACACCGGCACCACCACCACCGATCCGTCGCTGACGGCTTCGGGCTGGACCTGGAACCTGCCAGCCTTCTTTCCCACCCCGAAAATCCCGGAAAACAACCCGCTGACCGCCGACAAGGTGGAGTTGGGCCGTCATCTTTTCTACGAGAAGAAACTGTCCGGCAACGGTACCCAGGCCTGCGGCTCCTGCCACCTGCAGGCGCTGGCGTTTACCGACGGCCGCGCGGTCGCCATCGGCTCCACCGGCGAGCTGCACTCGCGCAACGCCCAACCGCTGCATAACGTGGTCTACAACGCCACCCTGACTTGGGCCAACCCGGCGCTGACGCGGCTGGAACAGCAGATGCTGGTGCCGTTGTTTGGCGAGAGTCCGGTGGAAATGGGCATCAATGACGGCAACAAGGCGGTCGTGCTTGCGCGCATCAAGGCCGATGCCGGATACGCCGCCCGGTTCCGCACCGTCTGGCCCGGCGATGAGGATCCCGTTACTTACGAACACATCATCCAGGCCATTGCCGCCTTCCAGCGCACGCTGATTTCCGGCAATTCCCGCTATGACCAGTACCTGCGTCGTGAAACCGCCTTCAATGAGGCCGAGCAGCGCGGCATGCAACTGTTCAACGGCGAGCAGGCGGAATGCTTCCACTGCCACGGCAGCTTCAATTTCAACGACCAGATCGTGCATGCGGGCAGTCGCGTGGTGGAAACCCCGTTCCACAATACCGGCCTGTTCAATATCGGCGGCACTGGCGATTTTCCCTTCCCCAACCGGGGAGTGTACGAAACCAGCGGGCAACCGGCGGACATGGGCAAATTCCGCGCCGCCAGCCTGCGCAATATCGCCCTGACCGCACCCTACATGCATGACGGCTCCCTCCCCACGCTGGAGGAAGTGCTGGACTTTTATGCCGCCGGCGGCCGCAACATCCCCTGCGGCCCGCATGCCGGGGACGGCCGCGCCAACCCGTTCAAGAGCGACCTGATCAGCCGCATCAGCCTGAGCCCCCAGGACAAGGCCGACATCATCGCTTTCCTCAAGACCCTGACCGACGAGCAGTTTATCCATGACCCGCGATTTGCCGACCCCTTCGCCGCGCCTTGACCGGCGGTGCCTGCTGCTGGCGATGATGTGCAGTCTGGGCGCCCACGCCCACGAAACCGCTCCGGAGGACGGCCACGCGCTGAGGCCGATCCTGACGGCCGGGGTGCGATATCTGGACGCGGAAGCCGCCTGGCCGGCGGCGCGTCTCCCCGGCGTGCTGGAAAGCGGCAACCTGGCTGCCTGGGAAACCGGCCTGGCGGAAGACTACGCCGATATCGGCCTGCAGGCCGACTGGCGGCAGTGGCGCGCGCTGGTCAAGGGGTCGTGGCACGGCCCTGACGGCGGTAATGACTTTGCCGTGGAGCAAGCCTGGC
>CAZPZK010000071.1:0-302 GCA_964591095.1 uncultured Moraxellaceae bacterium
ACCACGCACCCCCCCCCCCCGTTGGGGGTGGGGGGCGGGGGCGGGGGCCACGGCAGTGGTGCTTGAGCTGCCGGTGGTGTTCCGGCGACGTTCCGCACCCCTCTCCCTAACCCTCTCCCACAGGGGGAGAGGGGATATCATCTCTGTATCGTAAAATGTCCCGCGTTTCCGGCGGCTTCAAAAGAAAAACCGTCGAGAGGGTTCCCATGTCCGCCACCTACCACAGGCGCTTTTTTTTTCGTCCCCATCCCGAGGTTGCCCGCGAAAACGCCGGGCTGGACGCCAAGCTGGTGGCCCAGCGC
>CAZPZK010000071.1:312-7552 GCA_964591095.1 uncultured Moraxellaceae bacterium
GACTGCCAGCGCATCGTCCACCTGCTGACCGCCTACGAGTTCCCCTGGGACTTCCAGCGCGCGCTGGAGCTGGCGCTGTTCTACACCTACGGCAGCGCCAGCGTCGCCAAGGTGCTGAATGGCACCCACCAGTTCAGCACGAGCGGCCAGAAGCGTTATGACGACACCCGGCTGCTGATGACGCACATCATGGATTCCGGCTGGGACGGTGACTTCGGCCGCCGCGCCCTGGAGCGCGTCAACAAGAGCCACGGCCATTACCGCATTGCCACCGACGACTTCCTGTTCGTGCTGTGGACCTTCATCGAGTTCCCGATCCGCTGGACCACGCATTACGGCCCGCGCCCGATGACCCCGCACGAGCAGCGGGCCTGGTTCCATTTCTGGGCCGGACTGGGCGAACGCATGCACATTCCCGGTATTCCCGACAGCAAGGCGGCGTTCGACCACTGGGTGGCGGACTACAAGCGCCGCACTTTCACGCCCAACGATGACAGTGCCCAAGTTGCGGCTGCCACCATCGCCATCTTTGAGGGCTGGCTGCCGCCGCTGCTGCGCGGCAAGGCGTCGCCGGTCATTTACAGCCTCTTCGACGATGACCTGCCGTTCCTGAACGCGGTCAAGGCGCCCGTGCCGCCGCGCTACCTGCGGCCGGTGCTGGAGCGGGCGCTGCGGGCGTATGGGAAGTTGCGCCGTCATGTCGTTACCGGCCCGTATCCGGTGCTGCCGGATTCGCCGCGCAACCGCACCTACGGTACGCGGCCATACCGGATTGAAGACTTGCGGCCGGATTCCTTGGGGAAGAAGGAGGCGCGGCAGGAAGTCAAAGCCGGATAACCCCAGGAAGGATGTGCTTTTCCGGGCGTGGCGTTATGATCGGAGGATACCCCTGAGTCTGCCAGTCCCATGCCCGACCTCGTCTTCCGCGCCCGCGCCCTCACCAAAACCTACGACATGGGCGAGCAGCAGATCCATGCCCTGCGTGGCGTGGATCTGGACCTGTACCGCGGCGAACTGGTGGTGTTGCTCGGCGCGTCCGGCTCCGGCAAATCGACGCTGCTCAACATCCTCGGCGGCCTCGACACCGCCACCTCCGGCGAAGTGCAGTATGGCGGCCATGACCTGACCCGCGTCAGCGAACGCGAACTGACCGAATACCGCCGCCATCACGTCGGCTTCGTCTTCCAGTTCTACAACCTCATCGCCAGCCTCACCGCCCGCGAAAACGTGGAAGTGGTGACGGAAATCGCCGCTGATCCCATGTCGCCCGACGAGGCGCTGGCGCTGGTCGGCCTCTCCGATCGCGCCGACCACTTTCCCGCCCAACTCTCCGGCGGCCAGCAGCAGCGGGTGGCCATTGCCCGCGCCATCGCCAAGCGGCCGCAGGTGCTGCTCTGCGACGAACCCACCGGCGCGCTGGACTCGCAGACCGGCCTGATCGTGCTGGAAGCGCTGCAAACGGTGAATCGCACCCTCGGCACCACCACCGCTGTCATCACCCACAACGCGGCCATCGCTGACATGGCGGACCGGGTGATGGTGCTGTCCGACGGTCGCATTAGCGACGTTCGCGTCAATCCGAACCCCAAATCGCCCAAGGATATCCACTGGTGAAGCTGCCTGTCCTGCACCGCAAGCTGTGGCGCGAGCTGTGGCAGATGCGCGGCCAGGCGCTGGCGATCCTGCTGGTGATCGTGGCCGGGGTGGGGGTGTGCGTGATGAGTGTGTCCACCTACGATTCGCTGCAACAGACCCGCGACCGGTTCTACCGCGACACCCGTTTCGCCCATCTCTTCGCCAACCTGACCCGCGCCCCGGAAGCGGTGGCGGAGCCGGTCGCGCGCTGGCCGGAAGTGGCGGCCGTGGAAACGCGCATCACCGCGCCGGTCAGCCTGACCGTGCCGGGATTTGGCGATCCGGTAACCGGGCAACTGGTGTCGATGCCGGACAGCGGCCAGCCGCAATTGAACCGGCTGGACATCATCGAAGGGCAGATGCCCGGCGACTGGCAGGACGATGAGGTGCTGATCAGCGACGCCTTCGCCGAGGCGCACCGCCTGCATCCCGGCTCGACACTGACCGCCGTGCTGAACGGGCGGCAGCGGGTGCTGCATGTCACCGGCATCGCCATTTCCCCGGAATTCATCTACCAGATTGCGCCGGGCGCGATGATGCCGGACTACCGTCATTTCGGCGTGCTGTGGATGCCGCGCAAACCCTTGGCCAAGGCCTTCAACCTCGACGGTGCATTCAACAGCCTGGTGCTGGGCCTGCAACCGCAAGCCTCGGAAGCGGCGGTGATGCAACGGCTGGACCTGCTGCTGGCGCGCTGGGGCGGCATTGGCGTCATCAGCCGCGAGGACCAGCTGTCCAATAAATTCCTGACCGAAGAATTTGCCCAACTACGCACCATGGCCTGGTTGTTCCCGGTGATCTTCTTGTCGGTGGCGGCCTTCCTGCTGAACGTGGTGGTGACGCGGCTGGTCAGCACGCAACGGCCGGTGATCGCCTTGCTGAAGGCCTTCGGCTACAGCAGCCGCGCCGTGGCGGTACATTACGGACAACTGATCCTGATCATCACCGGGCTGGGCATCGCCGGCGGTTTTGCGCTGGGCGCGTGGCTGGGGAAGCTGATGACCGGCGTTTACACCGACTATTACCGCTTTCCGGAACTGATCTACAACCTGAACACGCCGTGGCTGCTGCCGGTGGCCTTGCTGACGCTGCTGGCGACGCTGGCCGGAACGGCGCGGGCGGTGCTGTCCGCCGCCTCCATGCCGCCCGCCGAGTCGATGCGCCCCGAACCGCCGGAACGCTACCGCCTGACCTGGCTGGAACGCATCGGCCTGCGCCGCTGGCTGGGCGCGCCGGAGCGGATGATCCTGCGCCACTGGTCGCGCCGTCCCGCTCGCGCCTTATTGGCGGTGACCGGCATGGCGCTGGCGGTGGGCATCATGATGGTCGGCAACTTCCAGCAGGACGCCGTGCAGCAGATGATGTTCGTGCAGTTCCATCAGACCATGCGTCAGGATGTGGAAGTCGTGTTCAGCCAGACCCGGCCGGAACGGGCGCTGGGCAGCCTGCGCGCCATGCCCGGCGTGTTGTATGCGGAAGGCCAGCGCAGTGTTGCCGTGCGACTGCGGCACGGGCATCGCAGCTACCGCACCGCCTTGCAGGGCATGCCTGACCAGCGGCGCCTGCAGCAGGTGCTGGATCTGGATCTGCGGCCGCTGGCTTTGCCCGACGACGGCCTGTTGCTCAACGAGCATCTGGCGCGCAAGCTGGAGGTGAAGGCGGGTGACTCGGTGCGGGTGGAAGTGCTGGAAGGCGCGCGGCCGGTGCGGGAAGTGCGGGTAGCGGCGCTGACGCAGCAATACATGGGCATGGGCGTCTACCTGCGGCAGGCGGCGCTGAACCGGCTGCTGCGAGAAGGCCCGGCCATAAGCAGCGCCCTGCTGGCGATTGACGACCGGCAGGCCGACCGTATCTACCAGCGCCTGCGCGAGATGCCCGGCGTGGCGGCGGTCAACCTGCGCCACACCCTGATTGAAAGTTTCAACGAGACGATGCAGCGGGTGTTGCTGACCTTCACCCTGATCAATGCCGTGCTGGGCGCGGTGATCGCCTTTGGCGTGGTTTACAACACCGTACGCATGGCGCTGGCCGAACGCAGCCGCGAACTGGCCAGCCTGCGCGTGCTGGGCTATACCCGGCAGGAAGCGGCTTATATCCTGCTGGGGGAACTGGCGGCGCTGACCTTGCTGGCGCTGCCGCTGGGCGTGCTGTTCGGGGTGGGGCTGTGCCATTTCATGGCGGACAGCCTGGAAACGGACCTGTACCGCATTCCGCTGGTCATCAGCCCGTACAACATCGCTTTCTCGGCGGCGGTTGTGGTGCTGTCGGCGGTGGCGTCGGGCGTGGTGGCGTGGCGCAAGATTGCGCTGCTGGATATGGTGGGAGTGTTGAAGAGTGCGTGACGTTATGCGTGATATATCCGTCGTAGGGGCGCACTGCGTGCGCCCTCTGGAAAGAACATGCTTCTGCCTGCCGGAGACACTGTGGCGAAAAGGGCGCACGCAGTGCGCCCCTACGGCAGTGCAGGAGTACATGGCATGACCCCACCCAAAACCCGCCGCCTGATCTGGACCCTCATCGCCCTGGCCCTGGCGGCGCTGCTGGCCTGGGGCCTTACCCCCGCGCCCGTACGCGTGGAAACCGCCAAGGTCATGGTGGCCCCCCTGGAAGTCACTCTGGAAGAAGAGGGGCGCGCCCGCGTGCGCGACCGCTTTGTCCTCTCCGCGCCGATCTCCGGCTATCTGCGCCGCGTCAGCGCCAAGGTGGGGGATACGGTGCAAGCCGGGCAAACGCTGGCGCAACTGGAACCGCTGCGCGCCGAGGCGCTGGATGACCGCCGCCGCGCCGAAGCGCAGGCCCGCGTCGAAGCCGCCCAAGCCGGGCTGTCCGCCGCCGCCGAATCGGTCAACGCAGCCCGCACTGACGCCGCCCTCGCCAGAACCGAACTCGACCGCCTGCAAAAACTGCTGCCAACCCAGGCCGTGACCGAACAGCAGCTGGCCGCCGCCCGCGCCGCCAGCCAGCGCGCCGACGCCGCGCTGCGTTCCGCCCGTTTCGCCGAGGATGTGGCCCGCCACGACCTGCAGGCCGCCCGCACCGCCCTGCAATACGCGGGTGACAGCCCCTCGGCGCGCGGCGTGCTGGCGCTGAAATCCCCGGCCGCCGGGGCGGTGCTGCGCCTGCTGCGTGACAGCGAGGGCGTGATCGTCGCCGGCGCGCCGGTGCTGGAAGTGGGCGACCCCGCCGCGCTGGAAGTGGTGGTGGATGTGCTCAGCGCCGACGCCGTGCAATTGCAGCCCGGTATGGTCGCCACGCTGGAACGTTGGGGCGGCGAACCGCTGGCCGCCACCGTGCGCCGTATTGAGCCGGTGGGCTTCACCCGCGTTTCCGCGCTGGGCGTGGATGAACAGCGTGTCACCGTGGTGCTGGATATCGCCTCGCCATCCGAGCAATGGCGGCGGCTGGGCGACGGCTATCGGCTGGAAGCCCGTTTCCGCCTGTGGCGCGGCGAGCAGGTATTGCAAGCGCCCGCCGCCGCGCTGTTCCGGCAAGGAGCGGGCTGGGCGGTATTCACCCTGCGCGACGGCCGGGCCAGAATGGCACCGGTCACCGTCGGCCACCGCAACGGTCTGGAAGCGGAAATCCTGACCGGGCTCAAGGCGGGCGACACGGTTATCGTGCAGCCTGACGGTCGCATTTCCGACGGAATTCGTGTGGAAAACGGCCAATGACAACCGTTCTCCATATTCCGTAACGCCTTCGCGGCGTAATCTATTGCCGCACCGCAAGACGGATGCTAGTGTCCCCGCATCCCGTTCTTGTCTAACAATTCTCACCAGGAGGTGTACCCCCGTGAACAAACAGAAACTCCTGCTCGAACTGCAACGGCTCTACGTCACGATCATGATGGAAGTGATCGGCAAGGGTCTGGTGGCCGCCAGTGAAGTCGATGACGAAATCGCCCGCGAAGTCGCCGCCTTTCCCGCCGGGCTGGAAATCGAAATGATCGTCATGCCCGCCGGTCCGTCCTTCCGCGTGCGCGTCACCCCGCACGGCACGCTGGAACTGGCCAACGGCAGCACCACCCGTCCCGGCCTCAGCATCAAGGTCAAGCACCTGGCCCACGCCTTCCTGGTCTTCACCTTCCAGGAAAGCACCGCGCGCGCCTTCGCCAACGACCGCATGGTCGCCGACGGCGAAGTCAGCTACGCCATCCGCCTGGTGCGCTGCCTGGACCGCATGGAAGCCCTGATCCTGCCTAAACTGGTGGCCGAACGCGCCGTCAAGCGCTACCCGGTGAACCTGCAACTGAGCGACAAAATCCAGAAAGCCGCCCGCATTTACGCGCTGGTGGGCAAACTTTTCCTGACACGGAGCTGATGCACCATGGCCAAGCCTTACTACGAATTCTTCTGTCCCGTCAAAATCGTCGCCGGCCACATGGCGCTGGAACACATCCCGTTCGAGCTGTCCACGCTGCAGGCCAAGCGTCCCATGATCATCACCGACAAGGGCGTGCGCGGCGCCGGCCTGCTGGCCCACGTCGAGGCCGCCTTTGAAGGCGCGGAAGCCGTCATCGCCGCCATCTACGACGACGTGCCGCCCGACAGCAGCCTGACCACCGTGCGCGACGCCGCCGCGCTGTTCCGCGCCAACAACTGCGACGCCATCATCGCCATCGGCGGCGGTTCCGTCATCGACACCTCCAAGGGCGTCAACATCCTCGTCACCGAAGGTGGCGACGACCTGATGAAGTACATGGGCGCGCACAACCTGAAGCGTCCGCTGAAGCCCTTCTTCGTGGTCCCCACCACCTCCGGCACCGGCTCGGAAGTGACCCTGGTGGCGGTGATTGCCGACAAGGAAAAGGGCGTGAAGATGCCGTTCACCTCCTACTTCCTGATGCCGAACGCCGCCGTGCTGGATTCGCGCATGACGCTGACCCTGCCGCCGCACATTACCGCCATGACCGGCATGGACGCACTGACGCATGCCGTGGAAGCCTTCACCTGCATGGCACACAACCCGATGAGCGACGCCTACGCTGCTGCCGCCATCAGCAAGATCAGCCAGAACCTGATGAAGGTGATGGACGACCCCAAGGATGCCGACGGCCGTCTGGAACTGGCCCAGGCCTCGACGATGGCCGGTGCCGCCTTCTCGAACTCGATGGTGGGCCTGGTGCATTCGCTGGGCCATTCGCTGGGCGCGGTGTGCCATTTGCCGCACGGCCTGTGCATGAGCCTGTTCCTGCCCTATGTGCTGGAATACAACATGGATGTTAACGGCGATCGCATCGCCGACCTGTTGTTGCCGCTGGTGGGCGACGAGGTGTATGCGGCCTCACCGAAGGCGCAGCGCGCGCAGAAGGCGATTGCCCATATCCGCGCCATGCGCGATGAGCTGTATGCGCGTTGCAAGCTGCCGCGCACGCTGAAGGAGACGGGCAAGGTGTCGCTGGATCAGCTGGAGCATGTGGCGGATCTGACGATCAATGACGGGTCGATTATCTTCAATCCGAAGGAAACGGATTATGAGGAGGCGCTGGCGATTTTGAAGGCGGCGTGGGAGTGAGGTGAAAGGAGAGGGGCGCGAATGCGCCCCTCAGTTTTTTGAGGGTAGTAAATGCTTTGGTTGTTAATAATGAAGAGGTGATAAGCAAATT
>CAZPZK010000071.1:7562-10827 GCA_964591095.1 uncultured Moraxellaceae bacterium
ATACATGTGGTATGTAGCTTTTCGATCTGGGTGGCATTAATTAGGTGTTCTATGGGTGAATGCTACTATTTTCTGGTGATGTCGATTTTAAGTGTCATTTTATTATTTTTCAATTTTAGGAGTAAACCATTGGTTGAGCGCATTATTTGGGTGGTGGTCTCTTTGTTATTTATCAGTGGCCTAAATTATTTGGGGTTTTGCTGGCGGGAGTTCAGGTTTTTATCTGATCAGGAAAAAATTGATAAAGCTATATTTTCATATATACAAGGATGGAATGGGAGTGTTGAGCATATCAATAAAAATCAAACAGGTATGATGAAATTTATGCCAGTCATGAAGATTTCCAGCGTCGATGAATTCAAGAAGATTTACCCAGGTTGTTGCAGGTTATATAAGCGATATAATTCATTTTCTGGTAAGACGTCAGAGACGATGGCGATGGATAATGATAGCTCCGGGATGGGACAGCAAGTTTCATTGTTTAGTAAGCTGACTGGGTGTACATTTGGTTATGTTGAAATCGAATGGAGGGTGCCACATCTGAAGGACGGCGTCATTACATTCGGTGTGCCCGCTGCTAATGGAGCAAGGGTGTCAAACTGTGGTGAAATTTCGCGGCCTATAAACTACATGAGGTAATATCATGAATTAAAACCCGAGCACAAGTAACGGGGTCAGACACGATATTCTGAAATGGGCACCTGCCTCAAATTTCCCTGTGAACCTCGGCGGCCTGCAAATCCCGGCGCTTGTGAATGACCGCCAGCACGGCGACGCCGTCAGGCGTGATCTCGTACAGGATGCGGTAGGTATACAGCGACACCTCCCGCACCGACTCCTCGTTCAGCTCCGGCACCTTCTTGCCCTTGCGCGGAAGTTCATCCAGACCCACCGTCTGCTGCACCAGCTCTGCCGTCACCCGCTTGGCGTATAACGGCGAATCCTCGGCAATGTAATCGTGAATGTGGCGCAACTGCGCCTTGGCATGGGCCGTCCACCTCACCATGACTGGATATCCCGCAGCACCTGGTCGGCGGGCATCGTCTTGCCCTGTTTGGCGTTTTCCTGCCCCTTGCGAATGTTCTCCAGCACATAGAGACGATACATGATCTCCTCCATGTCCACGTTGTCGGGCAGGCGTTGAATGGCGTCCAGCGCCTCTTGCTTGGTCGAATGCGCGAGCATGATAAAAACCCCTCGTTTAGCGGCCCAGACGCTGGTCGGGCGGCACATTGGTGGATAGGCGATTGGCGGTGTGCTTCAGAATCAGGCTGTCCAGCAGTTCGCGGGCCACAGTCTTCTCCGAGGGCGTGAAATCCTTCAGCGCTTTAAAGCGTAGCTGGAACTCCTCGTCGGGGCCACGGGCATTATCGCCGAACACCAGTAGAAAAAAACCGGGACGGAGCAACATTCCCCTCACTTCAAACACCTCGAACACTCCCGGCTCACCCCATCTGCCCGCCGCGCAGTCACCCACGCCCGCAACGGCGGAATGCTGTCCGCATACACCTTGATATACCCCCGTTCCGTAAACCCGCCCGGCTCCGCATTCCCCATCAACTGCGTAATCAACCGGCAATCCGCCCGATGAATCACCGTATGCGCCGGATACAGGCTGCGGCTGGAAGTCAGCACATACCCTTCCGGATGCCGTCCGACCCAGTCCAGATAAGCCTTGTCGTTCCCGTCAAAGAGGCGGGTGGCTTCAGTCTCCATGTCATCACTCCTCAATCGGCTTCACCTCGCGGAGGTAATGGCGGGGAACACGATATTGAAAAGACGCACCTGAATTTCCCCTTCACCCCTTCATCCCCGCATACCGTGGCAATTTATCCTCCATAAACTCCCAGTCCGCGCGGGAGTCACAGTAAATGTGGTAAGCATTATCGGTATGAACCGGTGTTTCCACCGTGCCCAAACGCAGGCGCAGCACGTCCGGCAGGTCGTCGCGGACGCTGTAAAGCGGGCTGCCGCAGTTCGCGCAAAAGACACGGGACTTGACCGGAACCGCCCGGTATTCCTTCAGGAATTCCCGCCCTTGGGTAATGCGGAAACGAGTGGCGTCAATCGGGCTGACGGCCACGTAAGCGCTGCCCTGGGCCTTGCGGCACATGCTGCAGTGGCACAGGGAAATTTCGGTGATGTCGCCGTCGTATTCATAGCGGATGGCGTTGCAGAGGCAGGCACCGTGGATCATGAGCGTTTCCTTGCAAGGGCAGTCGGCTACTTGAAACCGTAATGGACTTGGAGTGTAGTTCTCAACGTCTTATCTTGTCATTCTCCACCATACCCGGCAAGTTGACATGGCCGGGCTGACGCTGGCGCAAAAAACTTGGCCCCCACCCCAATCCCCCTTATCCTACGCACCCCTGAATTCCATCCCCGCCGAGCCACGCCATGCACCGTCCCGAACTCCTTGATACCGCCCCCATCCCCAACGGCGGTGAGCTGCGCCTGTTCCGCGAAGGCCCGCATTTCGCCATCAAGATTGCCGGGGGCGGGGAGTTGATGCATTCGCGCATGCACGGTTCCGAGGACAAGCTGGCGGAAATCACCTGCACGCGTCTGGCTGCGCTCCCGGCCCCGCGTGTGCTGATCGGCGGGCTGGGCATGGGCTTCACCCTCGCCGCTGCGCTGAAACATCTGGGGCCGAATGCCGGGGTGGTGGTGGCCGAGCTGGTGCCGGGAGTGGTGGAATGGAACCGCGGGCCTTTGGGCGAACACGCGGGCAACCCCTTGCGGGACCCGCGCGCCACAGTGCATGTGGGCGACGTAGCGCAGTTGCTGAAGTCGGAGCAGAATGCCTACGACGCCATTTTGCTGGATGTGGACAATGGCCCGCAGGGCCTGACGCACAAGGAAAACGACTGGCTGTATTCGCCCGCCGGGCTGGAGGCGGCGATGGGGGCGCTGCGTTCCGGCGGTATGCTGGCGGTGTGGTCGGCGGGGCCGGACCCGATGTTCACCATCCGCCTGAAAAAGGCGAAATTCCTCGTGGAGGAAGTGCCGGTGCGCGCGCACGGCAACAAGGGGGCGCGGCATCTGATCTGGTTGGCGAAGAAGCGCTGAGCCGTCTGGGGGGAGACCCCCATTGCCCTTGCTCCGGAATGCTGTCATATATCAGGGCAGTCCCTTCCGTCCGATAACCTTCATGAAAAAGCCCGACGACGACTGCGCTTTCAATCCCCGAAACTACCTGCGCCGCCCGGATCGCGGCTTCTGGCTGGATTTGCTGACCCCCATGCCCACCGCCACCGATCACGAC
>CAZPZK010000072.1:0-10810 GCA_964591095.1 uncultured Moraxellaceae bacterium
CGCGTTGGAGCGCCGACCCTCTCAGTGCGCTGCCGGCGCGTGGTGGATCATGTCAAGGCCGTCAGCGACCTCTCTCTCAACCTCCGGCGTGGTGAAACCCTGGGGGTCGTCGGCGAAAGCGGCTCTGGTAAATCCACCCTGGCATTTGCCATTACCCGCCTGACCGATATCAGCGGCGGCCGGATCGTTTTTTTGGGCAACGAAGTCCAGGCGCTGTCACAGCAAGCCTTCCGCCCGCTGCGCAAGGATCTGCAGATCGTTTTCCAGGATCCTTACGGCAGCCTCAGTCCGCGCATGAGTGTCGGCCAGATCATCGGCGAAGGGCTGGAATGGCTGGGGCTGACGGCGGAGGCGTTTGAGCAGCGGATCAGGGAGTCACTGCAGGCCGTAGAACTGGATCCGGAGACACGGCACCGCTACCCTCACGAATTTTCAGGCGGACAGCGCCAGCGGATTGCGATTGCCCGCGCCCTCGCCCTTAAACCGGGCCTGCTGATCTTGGATGAGCCCACCTCGGCGCTGGATCGCACGGTGCAGAAACAGATTGTGCAACTGCTACGGCGATTGCAGGCCGAGCGGGGATTTGCCTGCCTGTTCATCAGCCATGACCTGAAGATCGTGCGCGCTGTCAGTCATCGCGTCCTCGTGATGCGTCAGGGTCAACAGGTTGAAACCGGCCCGGTGGAAACCGTGTTCCGGGAACCGGCCACCGACTATACCCGGCAATTGATCCAGGCCGCATTTGCCAGCGATCACCCCCTTATCCCTTGAAAACGCTTGCAAGGAAATGGCCTGACCGAAGGTAGTGTTCCAACACCGGTTTGTGGCACACTCCGGGGCGTTTTGCGGACTCTCCCGGCATCATGCGCCATACTGCGACCGTCGGTAGCCGCCATCCTTGATCCATAGCGAACAACAGGAGCATCCAACATGGGATTCATGACCGGCAAGCGGGTCCTGATCGTCGGCATCGCCAGCAAGCTGTCCATCGCCTACGGCATCGCCGCCGCCATGCTCCTGGAAGGCGCAGAACTGGCCTTTTCCTAGCAGAATGTAAAGCTCAAATCCCGCGTCGAGGACTTCGCCGCCACCTTTGGCTCCAGCTTGGTCTTTCCCTGTGATGTCGCCAGTGACGCGGAGGTCGATGCCGTTTTCACCGCGCTGGCTTCCCATTGGTATGGCCTGGACGGCCTGGTGCACTCGGTGGCTTATGCCCCCGGCGACCAACTGGAAGGGGATTTTGTCGATGTCACCACCCGGGAGGGTTTCCGCATCGCCCACGACATCAGCAGTTACAGCCTGCTGGCGCTGGCGCGGGCCGCCAAGCCGATGCTGGTCAAAAACCGTGGCAACATCATCACCCTGACCTATCAGGGATCGGAGCGCGTGGTGCCCAACTACAATGTCATGGGATTGGCAAAGGCCTCGCTGGAAGCGAATGTCCGCTATCTGGCCTCCAGCCTCGGCCCTCTCGGAGTCCGCGTCAACGGCATCAGCGCCGGCCCGATCCGCACCCTGGCGGCCAGTGGCATCAAGAATTTCCGCAAGATGCTCGCGCATAATGAGGCCGCCACGCCGCTTCGCCGCAATGTCACCATTGAGGAAGTCGGAAATGCCGCCGCCTTTCTGGCTTCCGACCTGGCTTCGGGCATCAGCGCCGAGATCCTGTATGTTGACGGAGGTTTTAATACCACCGCCATGCCGCCGTTGGATACCACCGCCAGTTAATGGCAGCCCAAAAACAAGAACCCCGCCGATTGGCGGGGTTCTTGTTTGGGGCGAAACTTATTCCTTGTCAGCCTTGATCTCGACAATCTTGGCCCGGCTGCGCAGATACTCCATGTAATCACGCAACTCCTGCTGCCCGTACATGCCGCCTTGGGCCTGCGCCAACTGACGGCGCTGTTCATCCGCCAAGGGCGTGGTGTCTTCCTCCACCTTGCTGACCGCGATCACGGCATAGTCCTTGCCCAGTGGACGCACATCCGCAGACCAAACACCGGACTTGGGAGCCAACAACCGGAACGCCACTTTCTGGATATCCACGGCTGGGGTTTGCGAAGCACGGCTGACCATCGGGAAGTCCGCCCATTGCGCATGATGCGCCGCCGCGGCTTCCGCAGGAGTTTTCCCAGCCGCCAGATCTTTCAGCAACGCTTCGGCATGGGATTTTGCCATCAGCCCGGCCTTGTCGAATTGCAGACCCAGCAGAATTTGTGGCTGGACCTCGGACAATGGACGCAGCGCAGGTTTGTCATGCTGCTTGACCCGCAACCAGACCGTGCGCTGGTCTTCCAGGCGGATACCGGACGAGTTCTTGCCATCTTTCAGTAAATCATCGCTGAAGGCCGTCTGGGCAAACTTGCGATCCGCCGCAACACCCTCTCCGCCACGGCGTCCAAAGGGGGCCGTGAGTTCGATCGTCAGCTTGTAGGCGGCAGCCACATCGCGCAAATCCGATGACTCGTAGGCCAGGGCGTCCAGTTTCTCAACCGCCTCGTTATACTGGTCCTCGGACTTGGCTTGCCGGACTTCCGCTTCCAGTTCGGCACGGATGGCTTCCATCGCGGGAACCTGTGGCTTCTGGATTTCCAGCAGCTTGATCAGGTGATATCCGAACTGGGTCTTCACCGGAGCCGAAACTTCTCCTGTCTTCAAGGCATAGAGCGCCTTCTCAAACTCCGGCACAAACATGCCGCGGCCAGCCATTCCGAGATCACCGTTGTTGGCGCCCGAACCGGGGTCCTGGGAAAATTCCCGCGCCAGGGCGGCAAAGTCCTCGCCGGCGCGTACCCGCTTTTCCAGTGACTGAATCCTGGCGAGCGCATCGGCATCCTTGGTCTTGTCATCCACCTTGATGAGGATGTGGCTGGCGTGTCGTTGCTCATCCGACTCCATGGCCTTCACCTTTTCGGCATAGCGCTGTTCGAGATCGGCGGGCGATACTTCCACCGTCGACAGGAAGGTGGCGGGAGAAAGCACCACGTATTCCGCCGTTACCCGGTCCTCCGACGTGAACTTGTCGGGGGTCTTGAGATAAGCCGCCTTGATTTCCGCTTCGGAAACCTGGACCTGGCCGAGGAACTGGGCGGCGGATACCGTGGCGACATGAATGTCCCGTTTCTGCGTATTGAGGCGCTGAATGGATTCCACTTCACGACGAGAGGCAAAGGCCGTGGTCACGACACCGGACATCAGCTGCCGTTGGGCTATGCGATCCTTGGCGCGCAACGGGAATGTCGCGGGATCCTCGCCTACGCCGCGTAATACCTGTTCAAAGCGCGTCTGGGAGAACTTGCCGTTTTCCTGAAAGGAAGGCTCTTCGCTGATCAGGCGGGCAATCAGGGCGTCAGACACCAGATAGCCGTCTTCCTTGGCTTTCTGCTTCAACAATGCTTCATCCACCAGATTGCGCAGCAACTGTTCACGAATCACCGCCACATTGATCCGGGAGGCATCCGCACCCGGCCCCATGCTGGTCAGGATATCCTGCTTCTGTTTCTCGACCGCCTTGTCCAGTTCCGACTGCGGAATGTCCTCATCATTGACGGTTGCCGCCGGCGCGGCCTTGCCGCCGACAAAATAGGATTCTATGCCGACCAGGGCAAAAGGGAGCAGCAGCAAGGCCAACAAGGCCTTACCCAGCCGGCCACGGATCATTTCGCGAAAGGCTTCCATGTATCTCCACCACAAAGACAAAGAGGTTGCAACAAAAACGCGCCCATGAGGGGCGCGTTTTCAGGCCGGGAAACCGGTCTTTCAGGCAATAGCGTCCTTGAGACCCTTGCCGGCCTTGAAATCGGGCACCTTGCGGGCGGCAATCTCGATCTTTTCATTGGTCTTGGGGTTGCGGCCGGTACGGGCTGCACGCTCCTTGACGCCGAAAGTTCCAAACCCCACCAGCGTCACGGAACCACCCGATTTGAGCTCATCGGTAATGGCCGCGGTAACGGCATCCAGAGCCTTGCCGGCGTCAGCCTTTGTCAGGTTGGCTTTCTCGGCAATGGCATCAATCAATTCGGACTTGTTCATTTCTTCCCCTTGTTTTTGCTTTGTTGGTGTTGCTGGTAAATCCGCGGCGAACAGACACCGCAACAGGTTGCCATTTATAGCAACCGGCTTGTATCAGGGTCAAGTTAAAGACCGTTGCCATTCATCAATCCGTGAAGAAAATTACGCTTTAGCTACCCCTTAACAGCGTCAACGGCTTATTGTTACGATTGTGACAGACTACAGGAGGTATTGCCATGCCGTTCCAAACCCTGGGAAAGCGTCTGCTGCCCCGGGAACTCAAGGAGGCCTTCGCCCAGGCCCGCAAGCCGTTGGGCAGCCTCGGCTATGACCGCTGGGGATATCACCTCCCCACCAGCCATATAGCCGCAGCAATCGCCAAGCCCTTTTACGAGAAATACTTCCGTGTCGAGGCTTTCGGCCGGGAGAATATTCCAACCACGGGGCGGGTGCTGATCGTGCCCAACCACTCCGGTTATCTGCCGCTGGATGGCGCTCTGATCGGGTACAGCATGCTGACCAACCCTTTTGGCCCCCGTGTGCCGCGCGCCATGGTTGAACGCTTCTTTCCATCCGTCCCCTATGTCGGCAACCTGTTGAATGCCGTGGGCGCGGTCGTGGGCGAAACGGCCAACTGCCTCGACATGCTGAAGCAGGAGGAGGCAGTGATCATTTTCCCCGAGGGGGTGCGAGGCACCGCCAAGGGTTTCTCCAAGCGGTACCAGTTGCAACGCTTCGGCTGCGGCTTCATGCAAATCGCCATTGATACCAATACGCCGATCATCCCGGTTGGCGTCGTGGGCTGCGAGGAGGCCCTGCCCATGCTGGGCAACCTCAAGGGACTCGCGGCCCGACTGGGCCTGCCCTACGTGGCGGTGGCCCCTCCCTTCCCGCTGCCGGTCAAGGTCAGCCTGCATTTCGGGGAGCCCTTGTATTTTTCCGGTCCCGTGCACTGCGAGGATGATCTGGAAGTCAGGACGGAAATCGTCCGCAACAAGATCCGCCTGCTGGTCCAGCAGGGCTTGGACCAAAGGTAACAAGGATCGCGCTCATGAATGAAGCCCGCAAGACCGTATTGATTACCGGCGCCGCCGGCGCACTGGCCCAGCAGGTCATCAACCGCCTGCACGGACGCTATAACCTGGTGGTTTGCGATGCACGCCGCGAAGTCAGCATGCCCGAGGATATCCCCAGCTACCGGGTTGACTTCAACAAGCGCCGTTTTGAGGATCTGTTCCGCGAATACCGCTTTGACAGCATCATCCATCTGGGCCGCATCGGCCCCAATGAACACAGCCGCGAAGGCCGTTACGCCGCCAATGTCATCGGCAGCCAGCGCCTGCTGGACATGGCCCGAAAATATGGAGTCGGCCAGACGCTGATCCTGTCCACCTACTTTGTCTACGGGGCCCATCCGCTCAATCCGGCCTATCTCTGCGAGAGCTCGCCCCTCAAGGCGGGAGGACTGACCCTGGATCTGGTGGATTCCGTTGAGCTGGAAAACCTGGCCACTATTCACCTCTGGAAATATCCCGAGCTGAACATCACCATTCTTCGCCCGTGCAATATTGTCGGACCCGGCGTCAACAACACGCTCAGCCAACTGCTGATGCAGGACCGGGTTCCGGTTTTGATGGGCTTCTCGCCGATGATGCAGTTCATCCACCTGGAAGACATGGCGGATGCCATTGTTGCCGCGTTTGAAGGCAATCGTCCTGGCATCTACAACGTGGCGCCGGATGATTGCGTGCCCTACGGCAAGGCCGTACGCCTTTGCGGCTGCAAGACGCTGCCGGTGCCTTCGCTGCCCGAGGCGACACCCCAACTGCTTTCACGCCTGCTGGGACGCCCCCTGTTTCCTCCGCACCTGATCAACTACTTCAAGTATCCGGCGACCATCGACGGCAGCCATTTCGCCCGCACGTTCCAGTTCCAGCCGCGCTACTCACTCAGCGACATTTTTCAGCACTACCGCAACCTGAAGCAATAAAACGAAAAGGCCCCGGCGGATTTACATCCGCCGGGGCCCTGTGCCCGGACGACCGGGAATTATTTGTCCTTCTGGTTCTTCTTCATTTGCTCCGTCAGCTCGACCAGCACGCTGGTCAGCACATCGAGGCGCTCATTGACAGAATCCAGTTCACGCTGGGTGGGAATGCCCAGCCGGTTGAGCGCGGCGCTGAGCTTGTCGTCAAAGGCCTTTTCCACCTTTTCACGGGTATCGCTGGCCTTTTCCAGCACTTTGTCCCTGGCCTCGGCCACGGTTTCAACGGTGGTATCGGCGATATCGCGGGTCTTGGACTCCAACTCCTCCCCCACCTTGACCAGATTATCAAACAGCTTGCCGCCTTCCTCTTCGGCACGGGAAAATGCACCGAGGCCGGCCAGCCAGATTTGCTGGGTATACTTGCGGAGATCAGTCACGGATGTGAGTCTGGCGGACTTATCGGTCCCTTTTTTTTCATTCGACATGAACTACCCCCCGAATGCTTGTTTTGTAAACGCGGTATGCTAGCATGACGAAGCCTAGCCCCTGAATAAATTGTCAGACAAAATTATCCGCGCAAGCTTTTGCATTCCCGGCATTCTGACGTTATAAGAAGAAACTGTGGCCCTGTTTGCCTCCGGACCGACCCTGAATACGACAATACGATGACTGGACGAGAAGAATACGCCCGACACGCCGGTACCCTCTCCTACTTTTGGCTCAACAGCCTGGAAAGCGTGCTGAACTCCTTCCTGGAACTGGATCCCGAACGGCAGCAATATATTGCCCCGCTCGACGGGCTGGTGGTCCGCGTCAAGACTTTTTCTCCCTACATGATCTTTTATCTGCGGTTTTCCAGCGACCGCATTGAAATTAGCCCGCAACCGCCCGGAGAAGTTCAGGTCAGGCTCAGCGGGCGCGTCAGCGATCTGGTCTGGACCTTTTTGGGACTGGAAAACGAGGCCCGCATGGAGGCCAAGGGACAACTCAACCTCTGGGGTGACACGGAAATAACCAACAACCTGCGGCTGCTGATGCAGGAACTCAATGTCCGCAGCGCCGCCGGAACCTGGCTGAAAAGCCATTGGCCGCTTAACCTGCTGTGGCAGAAACTGAGCCAGCAGGATCTGAGCTGGCTGCAAGACCTGCAGCCCATTCCGGATCTGATCCGCCAGACACGCGAGGAAGTGGCGGCGCTGCGGGTGGACTTGCTCAAGCAACAACACCAGCTATCGGCCCTGGAACAACAACTGGCCACGCAACTGTCCTATATCCGCTTCATGCTGGCCACCCTGCTGCTGACACTGGGGGGCGGGATCGGCTCGTGGGTGGTTTTCGCGCTGAACTGACGGACTGGCCGTCAAACATCATCGGTCTGGCGACGCCATTTGCCAATCAGGTTGCTCAGGCTGTCGCTGAGCAGGTCGGAACCAGACTTCGCTGCCTTCCAGGTACTTTCGCGCAGCACATCCGACGGGCGCGGCTCGCTGAGGCTTTCCGTCACCGCGCGCCGCACCCGGGTTTCGACCGTCCGCCCGATGTCATCGTGCAATTGCCGCAGCCGAACCTCCATTTCCTGCCGCCAGAACCGGCGCACCAGCCATCCGCCGGCAATCAGCGTCAACAGGCATGACAGAACGGCCGTCAGGATAATGGTCAACAGGGTGGACATGGGCATCTGCGCTCCTTGGATGTGGCCGCATTGTAGCAAAGGGGCTGACGCGGCCGGGGTCGAATTGTAAGGATTTTCGGCGGCCAAAACGGTGCAAGCCCTAATCGCCCCAAGCACATGCTAAGATGCGCGACCCTCCTTACCCACAGGTGTCCGCGCCATGATCACCATCGAAATCACCAATCTTGACGAGCTTGTCAAGGAGCACCGCGGCCCCTTGACCGCGCTGCTGGGCAAGATCATGGCGGACGTGGAAGGCGAGGTCGAAAAGATAGTGATCGAGGAACTGCGCAACGAATTTGAACGCCGGGGAATCCGCGCCAATTTTTGCAGCATCGCCGGCATCAGCCTGCGACGCATCATCACTTCCTGACAAGCTTAATGGGGCAGGAATCCGGCAACACGCCGTCCCTGTCCCGCCGCCAGCACCGGCATCTCGATCACCCGGACTTCCGCCAGCGACATCCTCGCGCCGCTATCCACACCCTCACACAGCCAGGAGGCCAGCCGGCCTATAACAGGCATGTGACACACCAGCGCGATCACCGCCTCATCGGGCAGGTCCTGGCTTTCGAGCCAGGCCATGACCTCGCGGGGATCGCGCTCGGGCGTAATGCGATCCGTCAGCGTCACGGGGATTTCCAGCACATTGGCCAGCTCGCCGGCCGTCTGGCGCGCCCGGAAATACGGGCTGGCAAACAGGCCGTCGATGGCATATTGATGGTTGAGCAGCCAGGCCGCCGCCTGCTGCGCCTGGTGCAGGCCGTTGAGGGTCAGGTTCCGTTCGGCATCGGTGCGCTTGAGGGGCTCGGCCTCACCATGTCGGATCAATATGATTTGCATGTCGTTTCACCGGTTGGGTAGTACAAATTCTACGTCGCTGCGCTGACCGCTGTTCATCATCGCGGCCGCCACTTCAAAAACAGGTTTTTCGTTGAAGATGACCTCGTAGAGTCCGGCCACGATGGGCATGTAGACCCCCAGCCGGTCCGCTTGCTGCCGCACCTGCAGGATGGTGTTGATACCCTCGGCGGTCTGCTCCAGGTCCGCCACGATATCGGCCAGCTTCTTGCCGGAACCGAGCGCAAAACCCACCTGATAATTGCGGCTGAGCGGCGAATTGCAGGTCGCGAACAAATCCCCGACGCCGGACAAGCCCAGGAACGTGAGGGGATTGGCGCCCATCTGCACGGCAAAACGGCTCATCTCCGCCAGCGCGCGCGTCAACAGCATGCTGCGGCTGTTTTCACCGACCTTGTTGGCGGCGGCCATGCCGGTAGCGATGGCATAGATGTTTTTCAGGGCGCCGCCAAGTTCCACGCCATAGATGTCGGTATTGGCAAAGACCCGGAAATACGGGCTGGCCAGGATGGCGTGGACGGTCGCGCGGACTTCCGGATCAATACTGGCGATCACGGTGCCGGCCGGCATGCGGGCGGCAATCTCCTTGGCGAGGTTGGGGCCGCTGAGGACACCCACCCGGGCATCGGGAACCTCCTCGCGGAGGATCTGGCTCATCAGGGCAAAGGTGCCCGCCTCTATCCCCTTGGTCATGCTGACCAGCATCTGCCGGGGCTGCAGCAACGGACGCACCGCCTGCACTACCTGGCGAAACGCCTTGCTGGGGATGGCGACAAAAACCAGATCCGCGCCGGCAACCGCTTCGGACAGGTCACTGCTGAAGCGCAGGGTGTCCGCCAGCCGGAAGCCGGGAAGATAGCGTCCGTTCTCCCGCGTGGCGGTCATTTCCGCCACCAGCTCGGCGTCGCGCATCCACAAGGTGGCCGCGCACCCGTTACCGGCCGCCAGATTGGCGATCACCGTGCCGAAACTGCCGCCACCCAGCACCGCAATCCGCGGTTTATTCACGTCTGTCATTGCTCACCTGTATATCCGGCCGGTGGCGGGTCCGCCCTGGAGCGTCCCGACCGGCAGCGCTGTCGATCCAAGGGCGTCATGATAGCGCAGCCGGTTGCGGGATGGATGTATTCATTTTAGCGGGTGTCCGTGCTAGCGTGGGATTTCCTCCCTGCCGACACCGCGCGCCATGAATACCCCGGTTGTGTTCCCCCGTTCCTTTTTCCGCAGTCCGTTCCGCCCCGCCGCCGGCCTGGGCAATCCGCACCTGCAGACCGTGTTTGCCAGCATCCATCGCCGCCAGCCGCCCCTGATCGAGCGCCAGCGTCGTGAACTGGCGCTTGCCGACGGCGACCACCTGCTGCTCGATTGGCATCAGCCCATGCATCCGGACCCCGATGCCCCGGTGGTGCTGGTCGTGCATGGTCTCGGCGGCAGCAGCGAATCCCATTATGTGCGCGGCCTGCAAAAAGCCCTTGGCAAGGCGGGTTGGCCCAGTGTCGCGATGAACTGCCGGGGAGCCGCCGCCCCCAATCACGCTACCCGGGCCTATCATGCGGGCGCCAGTGATGATGTGATCAGCGTTTTCCGGCATTTGGCCGCGAGCGGCTACCGTAGCATCGCCCTGGTGGGGTATTCGCTGGGGGGAAGCATGGTGCTGAAGAGCCTGGCCGAACTGGGCGACGATCCGCATCTGCTCGCGGGCGTGGCGGTCTCGACGCCGCTGGACCTGGCCACCTGCGCCGACCGCATGGATCGCGGCCTGTCGCGGGTTTACCGCAAGCATCTGCTGGATGAACTGGACCGGCTCTGGCAAGGGAAAATGGCGCACTTCCGCCTGCGGGGCGACCACGAGGGAGCCGACCGCATTGCCCGTCACTTCGGGCGGGCGCCCTTTCACTCATTCTGGGAATTTGACCATCATGTCATGGCCCCGCTGCATGGCTTTGACGGCGTGCAGGATTACTACCGGCGTTGCACGCCCAACCAGTTCCTGCGGGAGATCCGCAAACCGGCGCTGATCATCCATGCCGCCGATGACCCGTTCATGACACCGGCGGTCACGCCGCGCGCGGACATGCTCTCCGCCAGCATCCATTTTGAACTGTCGGCGCAAGGCGGGCATGTGGGATTCATCGGCGGGAGCGTCACACGGCCGGTCTATTATCTGGAACAGCGGATTCCGGCTTTCCTGCGGCACATCCGCGCGATCGACGGACGCTGAAACAAACAGGCCCGCTGGGAAGCGGGCCTATTTGACGGATTCTGGCGGTGAGGGAGGG
>CAZPZK010000073.1:0-10799 GCA_964591095.1 uncultured Moraxellaceae bacterium
CTTGCGTCATGAGCTCAAAAATCCAGCGGTGGCGATGGCTTTTGCGTAAGTCCTAATTATTTTCGAGATAGTAGAGTATTTAAAAATTTTTGCCGCTAAGCCTTGCCAAGAGTTTGACAATGATTGGCCATTATTCTGTAGAATTGATTTTACAGCACTAATTCGAACGCCTCGCTCTTGACAGAGATCAATAAGCTCAGAAATTTCCTGTTTAATTTTTATGAATTGGTCAGGTTGTTCTTGAGCAGTCATTGTCTGGTCTCTGAGCAGATCGGTGAAGATCCGATCTTACTCACACTTGATTGCTAACTAAAGAGGTTGCTGACGCTTGATTGGAAAATAAGCATCAATGCGACAACCTGTGACGCTTCAATAAGTACATCGAGTTAGCGTGACAATAAAGCGAACAGAAGCCCCAACCCCAACATCACCGCCGCCGGATGCACTCCCTCACTTTTCTCATCCAGCACCTGAACCCCCTGACCCCGCAAATTATTCGCCAGCTCATCCGCCTGCTGCAAAATCTCCCCCGGCTGCAAACCCAGCAACGGCGCAATCTTCCGCAACTGCGCCACCGAAATCGCCGTCGCCCCCGACTCAATCCGCGAAAAAGCCGACTGCGAAACACCAATCAACTCCGCCATTTGCAACTGCTCCAACTTCAGCTGCTTGCGGTGATGTTGCAGCACATGCCCCACCAGCGACTGATAAGTGATAGTCGGAGTAGGGGCGGACGAAGGGCTTGACACTTTGTTCATGTATGCGTTTAATGCAAATATCCAAACATAACCGAGATCATACCATGAACACCCAACTGTTGCACCTCAAGCCCGGCCACGTCATCCGCGTACACTTCCTCTTCTTCACCCACGTCGGCCTCCTCACCGGCCGCCACATGAACGGCGAACCCAGCGTCCTCTCCTTCTCCCAAGCCGCCCGAGGCCTCCGCGAACAACCCCTCTCCGAATTTGTCGGCCAACGCCAATGGGTGCTGGAAGGCTACCCCGGCCAACTGCCCGCCCACGAAGTCCTCCGCCGCGCCTGGAGCCAGCAACACCGCCCATATTCCCTGCTCGGCTTCAACTGCGAACACTTCATCCGCTTTGCCCACGGCCTGCATGTGGAAAGCCCGCAAGTGCAATTCGCTGTTGCCCTTGCTACAGTAGGCGGACTGCTGGCCATGACCAGCCGCTGATATTACCCTCAAGGAAGATAATGACTACCGTCACCATACCCAACTGGACCGGCATGGGCATACTGCCGCCCATCAACGACCTGTATCCTGTCAGTGCGGCTCGTTCGCCCTATCCCGTATCACTTCTGGACATCGTCATGCGCTTCTCGCGCACACCCGAGCGCCATGACATCCTCCACGGTTTCCTGCAATACCGCGCCGCCCTGCACAGTCTTGGCTACGTCAGCGGCTTCCAGTGGCTCAACGGCAGTTTCATGGAGCACATCGAAGTCCGTGCCGGAAGACCCCCACAGGATCTGGATGTCGTCACCTTCCTCCATGATCCCGGCACTCCAGTACCTAGCACGCTGTCCCAACCGGACGATGCCCTTGATAACACGCTTGCCAAGCGGCGCTTCAAGGTCGATGCTTACATACTGGAACTGGACCAAATACCGCCCCGGGAAATCACCTTCTGGTCGGCTTATTGGTACAGCATGTGGTCGCACAGCCGCGACAAAACCTGGAAAGGCTTCCTCCAGATAGAATTGAGCCCGCATGAAGACGCCGACGCCATGGCATGGCTGGCCCAGAACGGCCCGACAGGAGCGCACCCATGATGCATGACCGCCAAACCCTGCTGGCGGAACAGGCCTTCCTGACCGCCCGGTTAGCCGAAATACCCGCCGGTGCGCGGCTCACCCGTAACAGCGCCGAGGCCCGCCTGCGCGGTATTACCGAACAATTGAGTCGACTTCCCGCCAACGAACAAACGACGGCACCTGTGCGCCTCACCTTCAAGGGCAAACCCGTCATGGGCAGCCAGGGCATCTTTGCTGACTTCGCCACCAAGGCTGTGCATGCCTTTTCCGAAGCGGTCGCGGCGGTTGCCGCTTCCCTCAGTGCGCCGCTGGCCGCCAAAGGGCCCATTCCCAATCGCGATAACCTGCAACTGCTGATTACCGGCACCGCTGTCGGCTCTTTCGGTTTTGAGTTGCAGGAAGTACCAGCCACCCAATTGGTGCTGGATGACCAGACCACCCTGACTCAGGCGTTGGAGCAAACCTGGAACCTGCTGCAAGGTGCTACCGACGCGGATGATGAATTACTGGCGGATACCGCCGCCGGACTGGATCAGCGCGCCATCGACAAGGTGCGGGGGTTCATCTCAACCTTGCTGGATTATGAAGCGCTTTGCACCTTTCAACATGGTGAGCATGTTTTCCGCTTCAATGACTTGGGGCAAGTGCGTACCAGTCTGGAGCGTCTGGGCAGCGAGAACCTTCAGGAAACGGAACAGGTGTATGAGGGGGTGTTTGAGGGAGTATTGCCTAAGCGGCGAACTTTTGAACTGCGTCAGACCGGCAGTGGGGAAGTCCTGACCGGGAAGCTGTCACCCGCGATTCTGCAACCGGAACTGATCAACAAGCATCTGTACGAGCCGGTTTGTGTGAGTATCATGCAGACCCGCGTCGGTAACGGTCGTCCGCGCTATACCCTGCTGGCTTTGCCATGGTTGTCACCCGTTACGGAGGGCGGTTGACAGGTTCGGGTCGTCGTTTTACCGTTGTAGCCAAGATACCCGCCAAGCTTAAGTCTCGCTCCGGTGAGACAGCTCAAATCGTGCGGGTTTTTTATTCAAGCCTCGTACTCAACCCGCTCACGCGGCAAAAACACTGCCTTGATGCAGTTAGGATTCAGCACTGCGATCTGGATGTGGTTCTGCTTGCGGAATCCTGCTCCCTCATACAGAGCTTCTCCTTCCCAAAAAGCGGCCCGAACAGAATCGAAGGACTCACCCGCTTTTTTCGCCAGCACATGAGCGTAACGCACAACAGCACAATCCAGCCCGCGTTTGCGAAAGTCAAAATCCTTTGGGCCGAAAGCACCGTTGGTGGGCAGGGGATGGCCCTCTTCTTCCAGAGAGCGGCGCATTTCCCGATAGGCTTCCGCAAGAAAGTCGAGATACTTCTGATCCAGCAAGTCCAGACAATTTCCCAGATCGATCAGGGCGCCCAGCACGAAGGGCTTTGTGATCCGGGTATTGGCTCGTTTAGAGTCAAGAACCGCATACTGGCGGGCGCGTTCCAGATTGTTTTCCCAGAAATAGACACCCGTGCCCAGCCAGTCATAATCGTTGGTGCTGTGGCGGAAGTCATCTTCCTGGTTCAATATCTTTAATGCAACGGCCTCGTCGAGGCCATGAAATCCATATACGAGGGAGGGTTTAGTCGAGTACAACGATCAGTCCTTGGGAGTGAGTGTCCGTTCCCTGTCCTTGCGAACAGTCTCTTCCGAAAAGTAACGCGGATCGTAGTGCCCGCTCTGGTCGAGGATGCGTGCCTCTTGCAGCAATGCCCTGCGTTGCTCGGGAGTGCGGGCATCGGCGGAGGCCTTGACCCTTTTGGTCAACTCAGTGATGGACATGAGAAATCCCCTTGGGCTCAGATGGACGCTGGAGATAGCTGCACTTTAGTCAAAATGACGCTGCTTTTCAATCAAACCTCCCCCTTGCCCTGCGCCGCATACACCGCCGCCTGCACCCGGCTGGTCAGGTTCAGCTTGCGCAAAATACTCTGGATGTGGAACTTCACCGTGCTCTCGCCGATATCCAGCGCCCGCGCAATTTCCTTGTTGCTTTGCCCCGCCGCCACCAGCTTCAGCACTTCCTTCTCCCTCGCCGTCAGGTGCTCCTTCTCCTCCGGCTCCTGTTCATCCTTGCGCATCTGCCGCAGCCCCGCCGCCAGCGATCCCGCCATTTCCGGCTGGATGGCGGTGCCGCCGGTGGCGACCATGCGGATGGCGTTGACCAGATAATCCACGTTGCTGTTCTTCAGCAGATAGCCGCGCGCGCCGGTCTGCAAGGCCACCATCAGGTCGCGGGAATCCTCCGACAGCGTCAGCATGATGATCGCCTGTTGCGGGTTTTCCTCCAGCGCCAGCTTCAGCACTTCCAGCCCGGACAGCCCCGGCATGTTCAGGTCCAGCAGCACCAGGTCGGGCTTCAGCGAGCGGATCAGCTTCAGCGCCTCCGCGCCTTCCCCGGCTTCCCCGGCAATCTCGATATCCGTTTGACGTTGCAACAGGGCGCGCACGCCGCTGCGGAAGAGGGTGTGGTCGTCAACCAGCAGGATGCGGATGGGGCTCATGGGGTGTCCTCAGGCTTTTTGTCGTTGTTCGCGCGGCAGGTGCAGGCTCAGCGTGGTGCCTTCGCCCGGTGTCGAGTCTAGCAGGAACTCGGCATGGGCGCGGTTGGCGCGCTCGCGCATGATCTTCAGGCCGATGTGGGTGTGCAGGCTGGACAGCACGGCCTCGGGGTTGAAGCCGATGCCGTTGTCGGTCACGGTCAGGTCGAAGTCGGCGCGGTTGATCACCCGCACGCTGACCACGGTGGCCCGGGCGTGCTTGCGGATGTTGGACAGGGCTTCCTGCAGGATGAACAGGATTTGCAACCGCTCCTCATTGGCCAGCGGCGCGCCGCTGTTGTCGATCTTCAGGTCGACCGGGATGGCGGTCTGTTCGGTAAAGCGGCGGATCACCGCGCCGATGGCGGCTTCCAGCTGGGTTTCGTCGTGGCGGGTGCGGAAGTTGCCCATCAGTTCGCGCAGGTCTTCATAGCCCTGCTGCACGCCGGTTTGCAGCAGCGGCAGGGTTTCCGCCACTTGCGAGAAGTCGCCCTGGCCGACGGCTTCCTTCAGCAATTGCAGGTGCAGGTTCAGGAAGCTGAGACTTTGCACCACGCTGTCGTGCAGGCCCTGCGCTACCAGGTTGCGTTCCTCCACGATCGCCAGTTCCTTCTCGTGCACCGCCATCCGCTGGTTGTCGATGGCAATGCCCAGGTGCTGGCCCATGGCTTCCAGCAGCTGGACTTCTTCCGGCCCCAGATGGCGGTCTTCCATGAAGTGCAGGTTGAAGATACCCAGTTTCTTGTCGGCCGAGCAAATGGGAATGGCCATGACCACGGCAAAGCCGGCTTCCAGGCAGTGGGAGAAGTTGGGCGCGCAGCGGTTGTTGAGGTGGTTGACCGCCGTGCGGCCGCGCTGGGCGGCGATGGTGCAGAAGCAACTGCCCAGTTTCTGACACTGCATCTGTTGCGACAGGGTGGGAGGAATGCCCTCCTCGATCACCAGATAGACGCGGTCGGCGGTGCGGTCAATCAGGCGCACGGTACCGCCCGCCGCGCCGAATTCGGGGACGATGCGGCGCATGAACAGCGCGCACATGTCTTCCAGGCTTTGCGGGCGGTTGAAATCCTTGCTGATGTCGTACAGCACCGACAGGTGACGGTTCTTCTCGGCCAGCCGCAGTGTCTTTTCCCGCACGCGTTCTTCCAGCCCGGCGTAAACCTGTTGCAGCTCATCGGCCATGGTGTTGAAACCCGCCGCCAGCTGGGCGAACTCGTCTTGTCCTTCCACCGGCAGGCGCACGCCAAAGTCGCCGGCGCTCATCCGTTGCAGCCCCTGGTGCAGGCGGGTGACCGGGGTCACGATCATCAGGTGCAGCAGGATGATCATCACCAGCGAGCCGCACATCGCCAGCACGATCAGCAGCATCTGCGAGGAGCGCAGCCAGAAGGTCTGGCGGGCGTACTCCTCCTCGATCAGGCCCACGGTGGCGTGGATCCGTCCGACGAATAGCCGGGTAGCGGCTTCATGGACGGCGGCGGTTTCGTGACTGACGCGGCGGTCGCGCAGCATGCGGTCCAGGGAGGGCGCGAAGCGGTTCCGCCAGTAGGCCTGCAGCGCCTGGATGTTGTCGCGGATGTGGTTCTCGCGCGGCAGGAACAACGGGCGTTGCGGGTCGCCGGCGCGCAGGCCGTTCAGGGTCTGTTCGAATTCGTCGCGGGTCTGCTGCAGTTCGGCGGCCTGGCTGCCGCTGAGTCCGGTGTCGCCTTCGGCCTGGTTGATGATTGCCGCCATTTTCCAGGCGCGCATGCGCAGGCTGCCGCTGTCATTGATGGCGGCGGCCGCGCCTTCCAGCTCCCAGGACAGCAGCAGCGTGTAGCCGATCGCCAGCAGCGCGAAAACCATGGCGCCCAGCAGCATGCCGGTGATCTTGGCGGTGAGCCGTGTTTTGAGGGTATTGATGAGCGTGGCCATGCCCGCCATTTAAGCACACTTTGGTATAGCCCCGCCCTAGCCGTTCGGGCAGGGGGGCGGCCCGTCTTCCGGAAGCCCGCCACTGCGCCTCCGGCCGATCAAAAACCCTGCGGTTTGTACGTACTCTGGCAGTAATCCTCCGACGAGCATTTTGTCATGGCTACATCCCGCAACGCCCAGAAATATTCGGTCCTGGCCAGCAGCACCATGGCCTTCACCGTCTGTTTCATGGTGTGGATGATGTTCGGCGTTATCGGTATCCCGATCAAGAAAATGCTGGACCTGAACGCCACCGAATTCGGCTTGCTGACGGCGACGCCGGTGCTGACCGGTTCGCTGTCCCGCCTGTGGCTGGGGGCGTGGACGGACAAGTACGGCGGCCGCAACGTGCTGTTCCTGATCATGCTGATCTGCGTCATTCCCATCTGGATGATCGGTTACGCCACCCAGTACTGGCAGTTCCTGGTGCTGGGGCTGTTTGTCGGTCTGGCCGGCGGTTCGTTCTCGGTGGGCACACCCTATGTGGCCCGCTGGTTTGAGGTCAACCAGCGCGGCATGGCCATGGGGGTGTTCGGAGCGGGTAATTCCGGCGCGGCGGTCAACAAGTTCGTGGCCCCGGCGCTGGTGGCCGCGTTCGGCTGGACGGCGGTGCCGCACGTTTACGCCGGAGTGATGCTGGTGGCGGCCATCCTGTTCTGGATGTTCAGTTACAGCGATCCCAGCCATCTGGTCGGCAAGTCCGTCACCCTGCGCGAGCAACTGGTGGTGCTGAAGGACCCGCGTGTCTGGAAGTACTGCCAGTACTACTCCATCGTCTTTGGCGGTTATGTGGCGCTGGCCTTGTGGATGGTGCAGTACTACGTGGGTGAGTACGGCTTCAACATGAAGACCGCCGCCCTGCTGGCCGCCTGTTTCTCGCTGCCGGGCGGTGTCTTGCGCGCGGTGGGCGGCTGGCTCTCCGACAAGTACGGCGCGCACAACGTCACCTGGTGGGTGCTGTGGGTGTCCTGGGTCTGCCTGTTCCTGCTGTCCTACCCGCAAACCGATTTCACCATCAAGACGGTTGACGGCTACACCACCTTCCATATCGGCCTCAACGTCTATGTCTTTACCGCGCTGATGGGAATCATGGGCGTGGCCTGGGCCTTCGGCAAAGCGTCGGTCTTCAAGTACATCGGTGACGAATTCGGCCACAACATCGGCGCGGTGTCGGGTGTGGTCGGTCTGGCCGGCGGCCTGGGCGGCTTCATCCTGCCGATCATGTTCGGTGCGCTGCAGGACCTCACCGGCGTCCGCACCTCCTGCTTCATGCTGATGTACGGGATCGTCTGGGTGTCCCTGACCTGGAACTACCTGACCGAAGTCCGCCGCATCGATGTGATGAAGACGGACACCCAAACCCCGCATGCAACCGCCTGATGCGTAATTAACGGAGAAGCCTTATGTCTTCTGTCCTGAAGAAATGGGAGCCGGAAAACCCGGCTTTCTGGAACGAGACCGGCAAGGCCATTGCCAATCGTAACCTGTGGATTTCCATTCCCTGCCTGCTGCTGGCCTTTGCGGTGTGGATGGTGTGGAGCATGGTGGTGGTGAAGCTGCCGGACGTGGGCTTCAACTACACCAAGAACCAGCTGTTCTGGCTGACGGCGCTGCCGGCGCTGTCGGGCGCGACACTGCGGATTTTCTATTCCTTCCTGGTGCCGATCTTCGGCGGCCGCCGCTGGACCGCCATCTCCACCGCCTCGCTGCTGCTGCCCGCCATCGGCATCGGCTACGCGGTGCAGGACCCCACCACCTCTTACCCGACGATGATGATGCTGGCGCTGCTGTGCGGTTTCGGCGGCGGCAACTTCTCCTCGTCGATGTCGAACATCAATTTCTTCTTCCCCAAGGCGCAGAAGGGCTATGCCCTCGGCATGAACGCCGGTCTGGGCAACCTGGGTGTGTCGGCCATGCTGTTCATCGTGCCGATCGTGATTACCATGGGCCTGTTCGGCGCGCTGGGCGGTGATCCGCAAACCATCGTCAAGGACGGGGTCTCGAAGTCGGTCTTCCTGCAAAACGCGGGTTTCATCTGGGTGCCGTTCATCGCGCTGTCCGCGATTGCCGCCTGGTTCGGCATGAATGACATCGCCTCCGCCAAGGCCTCTTTTGCCGAGCAGTCGGTGATCTTCAAGCGCAAGCATAACTGGCTGATGTGCTGGCTGTACCTGGGCACTTTCGGTTCCTTCATCGGGTTCTCCGCCGGTTTCCCCCTGCTGATCAAGGGTCTGTTCCCGGACGTGGACCCGACCAAGCTGGCCTTCCTGGGGCCGCTGGTCGGCGCCATCGCCCGTCCCATCGGCGGTGTTGTCGCCGACAAGCTGGGCGGCGCGCGCGTCACCTTCTGGACCTTCGTGCTGATGGTGCTGGCGGTGGTCGCGGTGATCCACTTCATGCCGGTCAAGGTTGACGGCGCGCTGACCGGCGGCAGCTTCCAGGGCTTCTTTGCCGCCTTCCTCTGCCTGTTCGCGCTGACCGGCATCGGCAACGCCTCCACCTTCCGCATGATTCCGGTGATTTTCCTCACCCAGCACGAGCGCATGGCCAAGGGCAACAAGGCCGTCAGCCGTGACCAGGTGCTGCAGAACGCCAACAAGGAAGCGGCGGCGGTGCTGGGCTTCTCCGGAGCCATCGGCGCCTACGGCGGTTTCTTCATTCCCAAGAGCTACGGCACCTCCATCGCCCTGATGGGTTCCCCGGTGGGTGCGCTGTATGCCTTCATCCTGTTTTATGCGACCTGCCTGATCGTCACCTGGTGGTTCTACAGTCGCAAAAACGCCGAAATGCCCTGCTAAGGAGTCAGACTCATGAGCCATTTCCTCGACCGGCTGATGTTCTTCCGCCAACCCAAGGAAGAATTCAGCCACGGCCACGGCATCAAGACTAACGAGAACCGTCGTTGGGAAGATGCCTACCGCAACCGCTGGTCGCACGACAAGATCGTGCGCTCCACCCACGGCGTGAACTGCACCGGTTCCTGCAGCTGGAAGATCTACGTCAAGAACGGCCTGGTGACCTGGGAAACCCAGCAGACCGACTATCCGCGCACCCGTCCGGACCTGCCCAACCACGAGCCGCGCGGCTGCGCCCGCGGCGCGTCCTACAGCTGGTACCTGTACAGCGCCAACCGGGTGAAATACCCGATGGCGCGCGGCAAGCTGGTCAAGGCCTGGCGGGAAGTGCGCCAGCGTGAAAAGGACCCGGTCAAGGCCTGGGCGCTGCTGCAGCAGGACAAGGCCGCCGTGCGCGACTACCAGTCGCATCGCGGCCTGGGCGGCTTCGTGCGCACCAGCTGGGAGGAGGTGAACGAGATCATCGCCGCCGCCAACGTTTACACCGCCAAGACCCACGGCCCGGACCGCATTGCCGGTTTCTCGCCGATCCCGGCGATGTCGATGGTGTCTTACGCCGCCGGCGCGCGCTACCTGTCGCTGATCGGCGGCAACTGCCTCAGCTTCTATGACTGGTACTGCGATTTGCCGCCGTCCAGCCCGCAAACCTGGGGCGAACAGACCGACGTGCCCGAGTCCGCCGACTGGTACAACTCGGCCTACATCATCGCCTGGGGTTCCAACGTGCCGCAAACGCGGACGCCGGACGCCCACTTCTTCACCGAAGTGCGCTACAAGGGCACCAAGACGGTTTCCGTCACCCCCGACTATTCGGAAGTGGCGAAGCTGACCGACCTGTGGATGAACCCGAAGCAGGGCACCGACGCCGCGATGGGCATGGCGATGGGCCATGTGGTGCTGACCGAACACTTCGTCAAGCAGCAGACCCCGTACTTCCAGGATTACGCCCGCAAGTACAGCGACATGCCGATGCTGGTGCGCCTGGTGCAGAAGGACGGCCTGTGGGTCGCCGAGCGCCAGATCCGTGCCTCCGACCTGCCGGACAACCTGGGGGCCACCAACAATCCCGAGTGGAAAACCGTCGCCATCGACAGCCTAACCGAAAAGCTGGTGCTGCCCAACGGCTCCATCGGTTCGCGCTGGGGCGAGAAGGGCCGCTGGAACCTGGAAGAAAAGGCGCTGTCCGGTGAAGACACCAAGCTGCGCCTGACGCTGAAGGACGCGCCGGGCCGCGAAGTGGCGCTGGTCGGCTTCCCGTACTTCGGCAACATCCAGCACGAGCACTTCCGGCACACCGACCACGGCGACATCATCCCGCGCGCCGTGCCCGCCTTGCGCCTGAAGGACAAGGACGGCAACGACATGCTGGTCGCCACCGTCTATGACCTGTTCCTGGCCAACTACGGCGTCGACAACGGCATGGGCGGCGACAACACCGCCATCAGCTACGTTGATGACGTGCCGTACACCCCGGCCTGGCAGGAAAAGATTACCGGCGTGCCGCGCGCGCAAGTGATCCAGGTGGCCCGCGAGTTCTCGGAAACCGCCGCCATCACCAAGGGCCGGTCGATGATCATCGTCGGCGCCGCGCTGAACCACTGGTACCACATGGACATGACCTACCGCAGCATC
>CAZPZK010000074.1:0-10766 GCA_964591095.1 uncultured Moraxellaceae bacterium
TCTGCACCGCGGTACAGTTCGGTATGGCCTTTCTGACGGCCGAAACCCTTGACTTCGGTGACGGTGATGCCCTGCACGCCGATGTCGGAGAGGGCTTCGCGGACGTCATCCAGCTTGAACGGCTTGATGATGGCGGTAACCAGTTTCATCGTTGTTGCTCCTGAGAAAGGAGCCGCCGCCCGAAAGGGGAAGGGCGGCGGCCCAAAGCGGTTAGAA
Source organism: uncultured Moraxellaceae bacterium (assembly GCA_964591095.1). GTDB lineage: Bacteria > Pseudomonadota > Gammaproteobacteria > Pseudomonadales > Moraxellaceae > Fluviicoccus. The sequence goes on from CAZPZK010000074.1 coordinate 217, forward strand.
GCCCTTGGAAAGGGTGACCACGAAGCGGCCGTCGCAGAGGCCGCCGCCGCAATCGGCTTCGTCAATGTTCGATCCGATGTAGGCGCCTTCCACACCCACGCCGCCCACGGTCTTGGACACGGCCAGCTTGTAGTCCATGTAGCTGTCGTCGGTACCGGTGGTCCCCAGCGCCTTGCCCATCATGATGTCGCTGTCAAACTTGTTCATGCCCAGGCTGCCCGAAACGCCGAAGCCGCCGATTTCCGTGCCATAGCTGGCATAGAGGTACATGAACTTGTCGGATTCGTTGAAGTAGTCCGGGCTGTAGTTCAGGCCGACCTTGATGCCGCTCATGCTGACCGAGCCGTAGATTTCGTCATAGCCGAACGGGTCGTTGATGCCGGGGTAGTTGTAGCGCATGACACCCACATCGTAGGACACATCACCGGCCTTGCCGCCGTAGCCGATCAGGGTGTCGAGTTCCAGGCCGCCCATGCCGTTGGCGATGCTGGAGCCCCACATCGAGAAATACATGCCGCTGGTGTGGGTGAAGGTCATGGCGCCTTGCACGGCGGCGTTGTTGGAGGTTTGCGACACGCCACGGAACAGGTAGTCCGAGGTGAACGCCGTGCTGCCGGTGACGGTGACAGGGGCGTCCGCGGCAAAGGCGGAAGCGGACATCAGGGCGGAAGCAGCGAGTACAGCCTTGGCCAGAGTTGCGAGTTTCATATAATGACTCCTAACACAGCGTTGAAAACAGACTTGGAAAAGTCTAAAAAGTGGGTTGCCGTGTATGCTTTGCAGAAGCCGTGCCAACTGGGCGAATTCCCTTGTGACAAAGGGTTTACAGGCGGACACAATCTGTAATACTTCCGGCAAGCGCCCGCGTTGGGGCGTGAATGCACTATCACGGTGCGCCAAAGTGGTGCAAGTGGTGGCGGCAGATCATTCTGTGGTGCGTTTTTTGGGCGGAGACCGACATGGCCCTCGATAATTTGGTGCAGTCCGTGCGCGAACAGATGCGAGCGCGCTTTTATCAGGCAGACCAGGCGGGTTTGTGGCAGGAGGTGGACCGCAATCTGCAGGCGGCGCTGCAGGAGGTCTTTGCGCGCCTGGATCTGGTGACCCGGGAGGAATTCGACCGCCAGAGCGCGCTGCTCAGCGAGGCGCGCGTCAAGCTGCAAGGCCTGGAGACGGCGTTGCGGGACTTGGAGGCGAAGACAAAAGCGGTATAATCCGCCCCCGCTCCGGGAGTCGGAGCGGTTTTCTCCCCCCACAAGGAATGTGCCTCATGTCCATCGCCCTCGTCCGGACGCGCGCCGCCATCGGCCTGTCCGCGCCGCTTGTTACCGTCGAAGTCCACCAGAGCAACGGCCTGCCCGCGCTCACCATTGTCGGTCTGCCGGAAGCGGCGGTTCGCGAGAGCAAGGACCGCGTCCGCTCGGCGCTGCTCAACGCCGGTTTTGAATTCCCCCAGCGCCGCCTCACCATCAATCTCGCGCCGGCCGACCTGCCCAAGGAGGGCGGACGCTATGACCTGCCGATTGCCCTCGGAATCCTCGCCGCCAGCGGCCAGTTGCCGGTGGAGTCGCTGGAGGAGCGTGAATTTGTCGGCGAGCTGGCGTTGACCGGCGAATTGCGCGGCGTGCCGGGGGTGCTCTCCGCCAGCCTGGCCGCCGCGCGCGAGGGGTGTGCCCTGTTCCTGCCCGCCGCCAACGCCGGGGAGGCGGCGCGGCCGCCACGGTCGCGGGTGTTTGGCGCAGCGGATCTCGGCAGCCTTTGCGCCCATTTGCAGGGCGACCGTTTGTTGCCGCGCGCCGAGGCCACGACGCCGCCGCTGCGGCGCCAGCCGCCCGATCTGGCGGATGTCAAGGGACAGCACCGGGCGCGGCGGGCGCTGGAAATCGCAGCGGCGGGCGGTCATTCGCTGTTGATGATGGGGCCGCCGGGCACCGGCAAGACGCTGCTGGCGTCGCGCTTGCCCGGCATCCTGCCCGAACTGGACGAGGCGGCCAGCCTGGAGGTGGCGACGATTCATTCCGTGGCCGGCCAGCCGGACCACCCGCTGGGCACGCCGCCCTTCCGCGCGCCGCACCATACCGCCTCGGCGGCGGCGCTGGTGGGCGGCGGTTCCAATCCGCGTCCAGGCGAAATCACCCTCGCCCATCAGGGCGTGCTCTTTCTCGATGAGCTACCGGAATTTGACCGCAAGGTGCTGGAGGTGCTGCGCGAACCGCTGGAGTCCGGCCATGTCGTCATTTCACGGGCGGCGAGGCAAACTACCTTTCCGGCCGGTTTCCAGTTGGTGGCGGCGATGAATCCGTGCCCTTGCGGCTATCTGGGCGACGGCAGCCCGCGTTGCCGCTGCACGCCGGAACAGGTGGCGCGCTACCGGGGCAAGCTGTCAGGGCCGTTGCTGGACCGCATCGACCTGCATATCGAAGTGCCGGCCCTGCCCGCCACCGCCTTGCGCGACGCGAGGGCGGGCGAGGCATCGGCGCAGGTCCGGGAGCGGGTGCTGGCGGCGCGCGCCGTCCAGCAGCAGCGGCAGGCGATGACCAACCGGGCGTTGAGCCCGGCCGGGCTGGACCGCTATTGCGTGATGGGAGAAAAGGAAGCGCGGCTGCTGGAGCAGGCGATGCAACGCCTGCGGCTGTCGGCCCGCGCCTACCACCGCGTGCTGCGGGTGGCGCGGACCATCGCCGACCTGGCGGGCAGCGAGTCGCTGCAGGCGGCGCACCTGACCGAAGCCATTACCTTCCGCCTGCTTGACCGCCAGTAGGCCGGGCGGGCTTCAGCTGACGGTGAGCGCTGTCGAGTCCTTGTTGACGGTGACCGTCTTGACCAGGCTGACCACGCCCTCCGCCGCGGGCGCGGCGGCGCTGCCGCCCGACTTCACCAGCGGCATGGTGTGATGGAATTTGGCCACCACCTGCGTCGGCGTCACCTTGACCGTGGCAAAGCCCTGGGTGCCGGTCTGCACATAGTTGATCCAGGGATTCTGGATGGCCGGCGCGGTCGCCGTGCCGGTATAGGGATTGGCGGTGGTGGGCGGCTTGCCTTGCTTGGCGAGGAGGCCGTTGATCATCGCCAGCAGCGTGGTCCCCATATTGCCGGCCAGGGTCTCGTTGAGGGTGTTGACCGGCTCATGGCCGTCGGCAACCTCGTTTTCCAGATACTTCTCGAAGGCCAGGCGGTTGATGTCGGTCTTCTGCTTGGCGGACAGGGTCTCGAAGGCGATCTGGCCCGCCGGGGTGCCGACATCGATGGAGCCGGTGGGGAGCAGGGTGGTGATCTGCTTGACGGTTTCGGTGCGCACGGCCTGATACAGCAGCATATTGACCGAGCTGTAGACCAGCGGCCGCAACGCGCGGAAGGGGTTGGCGCTGCTTTCCAGGGTATTGGCATAGCCGAGCGGATCCGCGGCGAGCGCCGCCTTGACCGCCTTGACTTCATCCTCGAAGCTCCCGACCACACCGGCCAGATAGCTCCAGAAGCTGGAGGAGCTGATACCCGCCGTCACCAGATCGACCAGCGCGGCGTTACCGGGGGTGTAGGCGCTGTAATCGGCGGGAATTTCCCCGGCATAGAAGGCATGGATGTCGCCGGTCAGCGCCACCACATTCTTGATTCCCGAGGACTTGAGGAAGCCGGTCAGGTTGGCGCGCTCGGCGGCATAACCGTCCCATTGGTCGGCGTTGATCAGGTAGGTGTTGAGCATGGCCTTCAGCGTCGGGTTGCCGGCGGCGGCCAGTGCATCGGCCTGGGCGACAATCGCGGGCAAGGCGTTGAGGTTCAGCGCCATGCGCAGCAGCGAGACTTCATTGCCCCAGAATTTCCAGGTCGCGGTGCTGGTGGCCATCCGCGTCTTCCACCAGGTGCGCTGGTCCTGACCCATCACCGACACCATCTGCAACTGGATTTCCTGCAGGACGGCGGCCTCTTCCGCCGTCAGCGGCGCGCCGCCCAAGGCCTTGAGGGCGACCGGATGCCCGGCCAGGGCCGCGCCCTGGACACCCGCCTGCATCTTGCCTCCCTGCAGTTGCAGGAAGGTCGGTTCGGGCACGAAGTAGCGCGCGCCGATACTGCCCAGCTGGTCGGTGACGCCGGGGGTGGCGGGATTGTCCACGGCTTCGGGGATCACGTGGTCGGCGCGGTACAGGCGTTCGTCGGTCATGACGAAATGCGCCAGCTTGCCGAACTTGAGGTCGCGGTAAATCTTGACGGTGGCGAAGTTGCTGCCGACCGACTCATCCAGATCCGGAATGTCGGCGGGCATGAACTCAAACCAGGCGCGGTTGGCGGCGCGGCGGCGTTCGGTCTGGCGGGTATCGGCCCCGGCGTCGGAGGCGGAGCCGAGCTGTTCGTTGGAAACCGGCAGCACGCCGCCGACATAGGTCACCGAACCGTTGCCGTAGGTTTCGTTGTTCTGCCAGCAGTCATCGGAGAACTCATGGTCATCCCAGATGGCGATCAGGGCGCAACGGGCATGCAGTTCCTGCAGGCGAAGGTCGGTGCGGTATTTCTTGTACAGGTAGCGGTAGTCCTCCAGCGTGGTGGCCACGCGGGCGGTGGTGCTGCCCGGTTTCAGCGTGTTGCTGGGTATCATCAGCTTGTCATGCGCGGCTTCCACGCCCTCGGCCTGATAGCTGTCGCCGGCGGCTTCGTAAATGTAGTCGCCCAGGTGCACCAGAAAATCCAGCTCCTGCTTGGCCAGAGCGCTCATGCCCGCCCAGTGGTTGACGCTCCAGTCCTGGCAGGAGACAAACGAGAAGTTGAGTTCGCCGACGTCGGCGCTTTCGGCCGGGGCGGTCTTGAAGCGGCCGATCCGGCTGATGCCTGTTCCGGCGGTGAAACGGTAGTAGTAGGTGGTGGCGGGCAGCAGGCCGGTCAGCTTGTGCCGGATCGAGTTGTCATGGGCGGCCGGCGCGCTGAGATCCACCGCCGGGAAGAGCAGGGTCTCGAAGCCGGTGCTGGCGGAAACTTCCAGCTTCAGCGCCACCGGCGCCGCGCCGGCGGCCACCTGGGCGACATCATCGGCGGTGGCGGGCAATACCCGCGTCCACAGGATGATCGAGTCCGGCTTGGGGTCGGCGGACATGACGCCCTGCGGGAATTTGTGGCTGCCGGTGACGCCGGGCCGGCTGAGCGGGTCGGTGGCCGGGGCGGGCGCCGGGTCATCGTTGTCGCTGCCGCCGCAACCGGGCAGACCGAAAACCGCGACCGAGGTGGTCAGGAAACCGAGATTCTTGAGTAATTCGCGACGTTTCATGGATGTCATGCTCCGGATTATTCTGGCGGAATTCTTCTTATAGTTCGGCTGTGTGAAGCCCGTGTTCAAGACTAGCGCATTTTGCGTCTACTGCTGCAATTTTTTCCGTAAACGGGTCATTGCCCTCCCGTTTGCTCCGGTTTGGACTAGGCTTGAAAGGGAGTCATATGGGCTGGAGCGGGCAGGTGCGGGTATGACACAGGAGCTGGCGCTGTTTCCCCTGAATCAGGTGCTGTACCCCGGCGGAGGCCTGCCGCTGCGGGTGTTTGAACTGCGCTACCGCCGCTTGCTGGAGGAGTGCGGCCGCACGCAACCCTTCGGCCTGGTGCGCATCCGTTACGGTCAGGAAGTCGGCGATGCCGCCTTTCCCTATGATATTGGCTGTGCGGCCTATGTGGTACAGCGCGTGGCGCTGGTGGATGGCAGCCTGGCGATCGAGGTGGTGGGCGACCGACGCTTCCGGATCGCCTCCCTGCGCGTGGAAGAGGACGGTCTGACCCGCGCGGCGGTGGAATGGCTGCCGCCGGATCCCTGGGTGACCGTGCCGCCGCATCTCAAGCCGGTGGCCGACTCCTTCAGCGAGTGCGGTGAACGCATCGAGGACGCCGGATCGCTGGCCTGGCGGCTGGCGGAAGCCTTGCCGATGTCGCTGGACGAGCAGCAACGCCTGCTGGAGGAAAATGATCCTGCACTGCGCCTGCACCGGGTCAAGGACTGGCTGATGCGCCACCCGGATGATTTTGTCGCCTGATCAGCGTTCGCGGCGCGCGGCCAGCCAGCGCCAGATCAGGCCGTCCGGCCGGTTGACGCCGTCGAGGACATAGGCCAGCACCTGCTCATCATGCAAGGTCAGCGACAACCGGTACTCTGAGCCCGGCGTGCCCGCGATCAGCAAGGTGTCGTTGGGCAGCACCGTCAGGGTCTCCTCGTCCGGTCCGGCCAAGAAATCCGAGCCGCGCTGCAGCGCCACCACATGCAGGCTCAACCGCTCACTACGGTCGCGATTGTCCCGCAGCAATTCCCCGAGACGGATTTCCCGGCGCGCGGAAAACAGGGCGAAGACCGCCGGCGCCTCGTCGTGGTTGAGCCGGACCTCCCACACCCGTGTGTCCTCGTGCGGCAGGTGTTCCAGCAACCTGTGCACGGTGGCGGGGGGCAGGGCGTGCAAATGCTCCTGGAGTCGCGGCAACATGGCGGAAGTCATCGCGGCCAGGCACTGGCGCGCCACCATGACGCTGGGCACCATCAGCATGTCCGGCCGCAGCGCCTGGAACAGCAGGGCGCTGTGGTCATCATTCTGGCGCAGGATGACGTGGATATCCGGATTGACCTGACGCGCCAGCGCGACAATCGCCAGGTTGCGCGTGTCATCATCCGTGCCGACCACGATCCCGGACGCCAGCGGCAGGTAGGCCTCCTTCAGCTCATCCAGCTCGTCCTGCCAGACACCGCTGAAATCCTTGGGCGAACTGTTCTGGCGCTTCGGGTCGATCGGGGTGCAGGGGCGGCCGGCTTCGGTCAGCGCATCCACCACCAGTTGGCCGAAACGCCCGTAGCCGCAAATGATCCATTGCCCTTCCGGGCAGGGCCGGTCGCTGAGGCGGCCGGTGCCGTGGGTCGGCGTCAGGCGGGTAAACAGCGTGTGCGCTTCGGGATTGGCCAGCAGCAGACGGAGTTCATCCGCAAAGGCGGTAAAGGGATTGACCAGCACATCCGTGCCAAAGGCGAGGACGCTTTCGGCGATGCTGGGTGTTTCCGAGCGGCAATAGACCGGCACGAAGGGGTTGAGTACGCGGGCGGCGGCGGCAATGCCGAGGTTGGTGGCGTCATCGGAGGTCAGCGCCAGGACGCCCGCCAGCTCGGGGTGGGACAAGCCGGCGGACATCAGCACTTCCGCGTCACGCGCGTCCGCCAGCAGCGCCGGGATGCTTAGGCCGTGATCGTGCAGTTCCAGCTCAAAGATTTCCTGTTCGCGCTTTTCCAGCACGACCACGCGCTGGCCGCTGTGGCCCAGGCGGTCGCAGAGCAGGGAGCCTGTCTGGCCGTAGCCGCACAGCAGCCAGAAGGGTTCGCGCAGAAGCCGCACCTGACGGCTGAAGCGGCCGCGTTTCATCGCTTCCAGAAAGGTCCGGTCCTGTACCAGCGCCATGATTGCCGCCAGCAGCCAGGCCCAGACCACGACCGACAGGTAGATGCAGATCGTCACCCACATACGCTGGCCGTTGGTAAAGGCATAGGGAATTTCGCCAAAGCCGATGGTGGTGGCGGTGTAACTCATGAAATAGAAGGCGTGGAACCAGCTCATGGCGACCGGTTGGCCGTTGCCGTCGGCGCCGGGAATCAGCACCAGCCCGGTCACGCTGATGGCGTAACTGAGGATGACGGCGATGATCGGCAGCCGCAGGCGGCGCAGGGCGATGAATAGCGCCGTGTTCATCAGCGGCGGAACATCACGGTTTCGGCAATCAGCAGGATCAGCGACACGAAATTGGCCAGCATCGCCCCCCCGGCCAGCGACACGATGCTGGCCATGGCGCTCGGCGTCATCTGGCCGATGACCTGGGTCTGGTACCCCCAGAAAATGGCCGCCGCCACCAGTTGCAGCACCGCCACCAGGCTGGTGGCCAGTTGGGTCGCGCCCATGTGCGAGCGGTCGCCGAACTTGAGCGAGGTGGCAATCAGGTTGACCACCAGCGCGGCGGCGAATTCACCGACATGGTGCAGTTCGGGGCGGTCAATGTCCCCGATGAAGAAGCCGAAATTCAACGTCGCGGCCAGCACGATGAAGAAGGCGAAAATGACTTTTTCCAGATTCATGATGACGTCCGCGATGAGGGGTTGAGCTTTTTTATGAGGTTGGCATCCGGTACTGGCCAGATTGTCTTCAGGACGGTGCGCCGTCAAGGACCGCCAGCGCGGCGCGGATCGCCGCGGCCTGCTGTTCCAGTACGGTGCGCGAAGCCCCGCCGCGCAACATTTGCAGCGGCTTGCCGAACATGCCGGCGGCAAAGGCCAGGACATCGCCGTCATACCGGGGCAGCACATGCAGGTGGACATGCGGCACGGTCTGGTGCGCCGCCTTGCCGTCGTTGATGTTGAAATGGAAACCGTCCGGCCGCAGTGGGCTCTGCTGCAAGGCCTGGCCGATGCGGCTGCCGACATCGAGCAGGCGGCCGCGTTCCTCTCCCGTCAATTGGTGGACATGGGTAACATGCCGCTTGTTGACGACCAGTACATGACCCGGACGCAGGGGAAACAGATCCATGAAGGCCAGGCAAAGATCGTCTTCGTGCACCAGGCTGGCCGGCGCCGAGCGTGTCGCGATGGCGCAAAAGATACAGTGTTTCATGGCAATTCCCGTCAAGGTTGGAGCCAGCCCAGGGAGTCGGCGGTACGGCCGACGGGATGGTATTCGGCGCCGCAATAGCCCTGGTAGCCCAGCCGGTCCATCAACCGGAACAGCATCCGGTAGTCCAGGGCACCGGTGCCGGGCTGGCCGCGTCCCGGCACATCGGCAAACTGGATATGGCCGATGGCCGGCAGGTTTTCCTTCAGCGCGGCGGGCAAATCCTCGCCCATGCGCGCCAGATGATAGCAATCAAACTGCATTTTCAGCGTCGGGTGATCGACCGCTTCGCGCATTTCCTGCATCTGCGCGACCGTATTGACCAGGAAGCGTGGCATGTCCCAGGTGTTGATCGCCTCGAAGGTCGTGGTGACTCCGATTGATTGAAAGGCTTCGGCGGCATAGCGCAGGTTGGCGGCCAGGGTTTGCAGGCAGGACAGCAGGTCCCTGTCCGGCGGTTGACGGCCGGCCAGCACATTGACGCAGCTGACCTCCAGCGCTTCGGCATAGCGCAGCGCCTCCAGCACGCCTTGCCGGAACCGCTGTTCCCGCCCCGGCACGCAGGCCAGCCCGTCGCCGCCCTGCATCAGGTCCCCGGCGGGTACATTGATCAGCACCAGCTCCAGTTCGTGCAGTTCCAGTTCGCGACGGATGTCATCGATGGTCAGCTCGTAGGGGAACTGGATTTCCACCGCCTCAAAACCGGCGGCACGGGCAGCGCCAAAACGCTCGATCAGGGGGTATTCGCGGAACAGCAGGGAAAGATTGGCACAGAAGTGGGGCATGACTGGCGTTCCTGGCATCCGGCGCCCGCCGGATGCGGCAAAAAATATTTATGGCATGGCGCGGAAGGGGGCGCGGCTTGCCGTCAGGGCGGTAACTCCCCGTGACGGTATATCGGGAAGGGTAAGGGAGCCCGGCCCTGCGTGTATTCTTCTTTTTCGACCATGCGCTGGATGTTGAGGATAATACTGTAGGGCGCGCTGCGCTGCACGAAATTGGAGGCCCAAGGCGGCACCTTGCCGCCGGGATCGACATAGCCGTCCGACTCCACCCGCACCTTGTCTTCGGGCAAGGGCGTGAAACGAATGGTCATGTCCTCGGCGGGCATGCGCACCAGTGGCGGCTGCAACGGCATGTAATCGGGAACCGCCTTGACGCGCAACAGGACAAAGGGCTGCTGGCGGGTTTGCGGCTCGACCACGGCATGCAGGATGACATCGCGGTCCGGCATGCCATAGGGCGCGTTGTGGATCAGGTACAGGAAGTACTCGGTGGGCGAGACCTGCTTCAGCAGGCGCGATTCCCGAACGGACCAATACCAGCGGGTGTAGCTGCTGAAGTCCAGCATCAGCCGCGCCAGGGTTTCTGCGGATGCCGGAATGACCGCTTCCACCTTGAAAGAGCGGAAGCGCTTGCCGGTTTCCAGTCGGGCAAAGGTGCGGATGCTGCGGGTCCGGTCATCCTTGACCAGTTGCCATTCGGCAGTCATCGGCATTTGCAGTTCATGCAGATCGTTGTCACCGGCTGAGGCTTGCGCCCAGGGCAAGGCCGTGCAAAACAGCAGGGTGCTGCCGAAACCGGATGACCGCCTAACCCAAAACCGCCAGCAACTCATGCACGCTCCGGAGAGTCTGAGGGAGTAGAACCTTGAACCTAACCGGTTTCAGGCGTTGCCGCAAGTCGCCTGAGCAATGTCAGGGATCAACCGGCTGTTCGAAGTCGTAGACAGCAAAGGGGATGGGGGTATTGCTGTGGCGGTATTCATCGCGGAACACCATGCGCTGGAAGCCCATGATCACCGTGTAGGGGGCATTGCGCTGAATCAGGTTGGCATCCCAGGACGGCACCTTGCCGCCCGGGTCAATATAGCCTTCCACATCAATCTGCACGCGGTGGTTGGGCAGCGGCGTGAAGCGGATGGTCATGTCCTCAGCGGGCATGCGCACCAGT
>CAZPZK010000075.1:0-10651 GCA_964591095.1 uncultured Moraxellaceae bacterium
GTCGTACACTACCCGCGACACATCGGCGATCTCGTTAATGATGCGGTTGGACACCTTCTCGATCAGCTCGTAGGGCAGATGCGCCCAGCGGGCGGTCATGAAGTCAATGGTTTCCACGGCGCGCAGCGCGATCACCCAGGCATAGCGACGACCGTCGCCGACCACGCCCACCGACTTCACCGGCACGAAGACGGCAAAGGACTGGCTGGTGCGGTGATACCACCCGGCCTTGTGCAACTCCTCCAGGAATATGGCATCGGCCTCGCGCAGCACGTCGGCGTATTCCTTCTTCACTTCGCCGAGGATACGCACGCCCAGACCGGGGCCGGGGAAGGGATGGCGGTAAACCATGTCATAAGGCAGTCCCAGTTCCAGGCCGATCTTGCGCACTTCATCCTTGAACAGCTCGCGCAGCGGCTCCACCAGCTTGAACTGGATGTCATCCGGCAGGCCGCCGACATTGTGGTGCGACTTGATGTTGTGCGCCTTGCCGGTCTTGCTGCCGGCGGACTCGATCACGTCCGGGTAGATGGTACCCTGCGCCAGCCATTTCACGCCGTTCAGCTGCCGCGCCTGTTCGGCGAAGACATCAATGAAGACGCGGCCGATGATCTTGCGCTTGGCTTCCGGATCGCTGACCCCGGCCAATTGCCCCAGGAACTGGGCTTCGGCATCGGCGCGGATCACCTTGACGCCCATGTTCTTGGCGAACATCTCCATGACCATGTCGCCTTCGTTCTTGCGCAACAAACCGTTGTCGACAAAGACGCAGGTCAGCTTGTCGCCAATCGCGCGGTGCAGCAACGCCGCTACCACCGAGGAATCGACACCACCGGACAGGCCGAGCAGCACTTCGTCATCGCCCACCTGCTCGCGCACGCGCTGGATGCTGTCCTCGATGATGCGGGCCGGGGTCCACAGGTCGTCGCAGGCGCAAATTTCACGCACGAAGCGGCGCAGCAGCGCCTCTCCCTGCAGGGTATGCGTCACTTCCGGATGGAACTGGATGCCGTAGAAGCGCTTGGCATCGCAGCCCATCGCCGCGATCGGGCAGCTGGGGGTGCTGGCGGTGACATTAAAGCCTTCCGGCAGCTTCACCACCTTGTCGCCGTGGCTCATCCACACGTCCAGATACCCGGCGCGGTCGTGGATGTTGGTGAAGAAGGCGTCTTCCTGTTCGATCTTCACTTCGGCATAACCGAATTCGCGCAGGTCGGAGGTGCCGACCTTGCCGCCCAGTTGCTCGGCCATGGTCTGCATGCCGTAGCAGATGCCCAGCACCGGCAGCCCGAGGTTGAACACGACTTCGGGGGCGCGCGGCGAACCGGCTTCCGTCACCGACTCCGGACCGCCGGAGAGGATGATGCCCTTCGGGTTGAAGGCACGGATTTCCTCTTCGGTGGCGTCATAGGCGCGCAGTTCGCAGAACACGCCCAGTTCGCGCACGCGGCGGGCGATCAGCTGGGTGTATTGCGAGCCGAAATCCAGGATCAAAATGCGGTGGGAATGAATATCGAGTTGCATAGGTCAAACCTGCGGAAACAGAGAGTTGTAGGTCGGGCTTCAGCCCGACTTTTCGGTACAACGTACAAGAGAGGCTGTCGGGCTTAAGCCCGACCTGCACCATTCAACCCACGCGGTAGTTCGGCGCTTCCTTGGTGATGATCACATCGTGAACATGCGACTCCTTCATGCCGGCGGAGGTGATCTTCACGAACTTCGGCTTGGTGCGCATGTCCTGGATGGTGGCGGAACCGGTATAGCCCATCGAGGAACGCAGGCCGCCCATCAGTTGGTGGATGATGCCGCTCATCGGGCCCTTGTAGGGCACACGGCCTTCGATGCCTTCCGGCACCAGTTTCTCGACCCCGGCGGAAGCGTCCTGGAAGTAGCGGTCGCTGGAGCCGGTCAGACCGGACATCGCACCCAGCGAACCCATGCCGCGATAGGCCTTGTAGTAGCGACCCTGGAACAGCTCGACTTCACCCGGCGCTTCTTCCGTACCGGCCAGCAGCGAGCCTACCATGATGACGCTGGCCCCGGCGGCAATGGCCTTGGCGATGTCGCCGGAGAAGCGGATGCCTCCGTCGGCAATCAGGGGGATCTGGTCATTCAGCGCGCGGGCGACGGCATCGACCGCGCCGATCTGCGGCACGCCGATACCGGCCACGATGCGGGTGGTGCAGATGGATCCGGGGCCGATACCGACCTTGACCGCGTCCGCTCCGGCATCCAGCAGCGCCAGCGCGGCGTCGCCGGTGGCGATATTGCCACCGATCACCTGCATGCTGGGGTAATTCTTCTTGATCCAGGCGACGCGGTCGATCACGCCCTTGGAGTGGCCGTGGGCGGTATCCACCACAATCACATCCACCCCGGCTTCAATCAGCGCCTCGACCCGCTGCGCGGTATCCGCGCCGGTGCCGACGGCCGCGCCGACGCGCAGGCGGCCCTGATCATCCTTGCAGGCGTTGGGGTACATCTCGGCCTTGCGAAAGTCGTTGACGGTGATCAGGCCTTTCAGCTTGAAGTCATCGTCGATGACCAGCACCTTTTCGATGCGGTGCTGGTGGAGCAGCGCTTTGATGGTTTCGGAAGACTCACCTTCCTTCACCGTCACCAGCTTGTCCTTGGGTGTCATGATCGCCGACACCGGCTGGTCCAGGCGGGTTTCGAAACGCAGATCGCGGCTGGTGACGATGCCAACCAGGTTATCGCCCTGCACCACCGGCACGCCGGAGATCCTGTGGGCCTGGGTCAGCGCCAGCAGGGCATGAATGGTGGTTTCCGGACCGACCGTGATCGGATCCTTGACCATGCCGGCTTCGTATTTCTTGACCCGACGCACCTGGGCGGCCTGGGCGGCGATGTCCATGTTCTTGTGCAGGATGCCGATGCCGCCTTCCTGCGCGATGGCGATGGCCATGCCTGCTTCCGTAACTGTATCCATGGCGGCGGAGACCAGCGGGATGTTCAACTGGATGCCGCGCGTGAGGCGGGTTTTCAGGCAGACGTCCTTGGGCAGGACTTCGGAGTAGGCAGGCAGGAGAAGCACATCATCAAAAGTGAGGGCTTCCTGAACGATGGTCAGCATGGCGCATCACTCACGGGCAGGAAAAAGTCGTCAATTATAAGCGCGTGAGGCAGCGGGATAAAACAGGAATGGATGAAAAAGACGCCCCACCCTCCGGATTCTCGTCCGCAGGGCGGGGCTGGCAGTGTTACGGCGCGCTACAACTGCTACCGGCGCCAATCGGCAGGCACATGCCGTTGGACTTCAGGAAGTTGACCATCTGGGTCTGCATCTCCACCGTCACGTTATAGGCCTCCAGTTGCTCCGCCGCCGTCGGCGTCGCGCTGACCGGTCTGGGATCAATCAGCGAGCCATGACGACCGCTGTCAAACTGAACCCATAGCCCCAAGTTGCTGCCCAGAATCGGCGATCGCGCGGCCGAGGCGCCATTGACCGGCGGGCTGACCTGGGTCAGGCCCATCAGCTTGGCCATCGGCTCGGTGCCGCTGAGGAAGCCGGTTTGCGCCACCTGATCCTGCCCGGTGACCGTGGGCCCGGCCACCGCCTTGTTGGGCACCGTGCCATCATTGATCAGTTCCGTCAGCAACAGGGGATGATTGGCGCGGGCCAGCGTGGCGTAATTGATGGGGTCGGCGCTGTCCACCAGGGTTTGCGCCATGCGCAGGAATGTCTCGAATCCATCGCTGCCCTCCAGCACGCCCTTGCTCTGCAACCCGTAGGCAATCTGCGGCCCGTACCAGGACGAGGCATCCAGCAGCTTGCCGATGCCGCCGCCCGTCACCGACATCGCGGCGGCATCGGTCACCTTCAGCGCGCCACGGTCCACGCCAAGGAAGACACCGCCGACCACCCCGCCCAGTGAAATCGAGGCAAAACGCACCTGGCTCATGTCAATATCGGGAGTGCCATCGTTGTTCAGGTCGAGATTGGCCAGGCTCTTGCGCAGGGTCAGCAAGTCGGAAACCCCCTGCCGCAGGTTGTCGCGACTGGTGATGGGACTGCCGATCTTGATGAAATGGGCGCCCGAGGTGTCGGTCCTGCTGTCGCCGATGACGTCAACGCCATCCACTTTCGTGATCATGACCGTTTCATAATCCGCCGGAATGACCTTGGTCGCATCGGCGGGATCCGGCATTTCGTTGCGCCCGGTATCCAGATCAAAGGTCCGCTCATCCGCGATCAGGGATGACGCGGGCGTGCCGGTGAAGAAGGCATTACGGTACAGCCCCTCGGTGGGCAACTGTCCGTGCAGCGGTAAGTCGATCGCTACCGCCACAAACCCCGCCTTGGCCAGGGCCGGGGCCACGGCCAGCAGATCCCCGCGGCTGCGGGTAATCCCGTGCTGGAAGATCACCACCGGCCAGCCGCCCGCAGGACGGCTGAAGCCGGAGGCCGCATTGGGCACGGTCACCAGCATCGGAATCTTCTGGTCGGCGCGCTTCAGCGGCAACGGGAAGCAATTCGTGGTGCTGGCGCTCGGCGAAGCCGCGAAATCACTGCATTTGATCGCGCTCAGATGCATTGCGGCGCCATCAATGCCCGCGGGATCGGCGGCCCAGTAGGAGGTCAGCGGGTCGGTGCTCTTGACGTTGCCGCCGGATGTCTTCTGATAGAACGGCACGACGGTAAACCCGGCGTAGACATCGGCAATGCTGCCCGGCGCACCGGGCATTGGCAGCAAGTCATTGACCGTCTTGCCGATCGGCGCGGCCGCGATCGGCTGGGCCGTGGCCGAAGCCGCCAGCTTATCCAGCGTCTTGTTGATGCTCTGGGTGGTAAAACTGAAGGCCAGCGCCAGGTCGGCGGCCTTGACCTTGCCAAAGGTGGTCAGATAGGCAATGGCCGGGCCGATCAGGCGGCTGCGCAGCGATTCGAGCACGGCTTTCTGCTCGGCGCTGTAGCTGTTCAGCAGCGGCTCTGTTTGCGCGCTGATCGCGGCGCTGCTGGCCATGATGGAAAACATGCGGCTGGGGATCAGATGACCGCCGTCGGTGGTCCGCATCTGGCGCTTGACCCCGACCAGGTAGGTGGTTGACGGCGCCAGCGGCTTTAACGGCTCGATCAGCAGGCGCGTGCGCTGACGGTCCAGCGGGATGCCGCTATCGGTGACGGTGGCGCGCTGGATGGTGTAATCGACTCCGTGCACCAGAATTTCGCCGGTATCCCGCCTGACAATCACGACATTTTCCGCCACGGAGGCCATGTCGATGAAGCCGAAAATATCGACAAACACGGAGGCCGTGGTCGAAAACCCGTCCAGCAGGTTGGCCTGCGCCACCAGCGGGTTGGCATCGGGATTGGGAATATTGAGCGTGGGCGTCGTCGCGCCGGCAAACAGCCCGTCAAAGGGGAAGGGAATCACCGCCTTGCCGCCCGCAACGGCACCGGGTCAAATCCGGCGATGGCATCCACCGGCCCCGTCTTGCTCTCGTCCTCGTTGAAGCAGCCTGTAAGCAGCAATGAAACGGCAAGCATGGCTGCCGATAGGCGGGTCATATTCTTCATGATGTCCTGTCACCGTTATTATTATTGACATAGCGGTTATAGCCGTTTGCCCCCGCCTTGGCAACGAGACATCTGTTAGCGTTTTTGCGAAGTATCACCGTCAATGACGGCGTTCATCTGCTTCTCCCGGATTTCCAGCTGCTTTTCCTGCATTTCGCGTCCGAGCTTCTGCAGGTAGAATTCCTTCTTCACGCGGTCGGGATCCTTAACCGCGCCAACCGAGCCCTGCCCCGGCGCGCTTTCCGGTCCGGGCCGCCGCCGCTCCGAAGCGGACTCCGGGGGCGGGCTCACGGGCTCAAGGCGGCCGATCCGGGACGTATCCACGTCCACCCGTCGCGCCGCCGGCGACCCCTTCTGATCCGAAAATACCGGTGCGCCGTCGCGCCCGCCCCAGGAATAGACCGTTGCCGGTTTCGCGGCCTCGGCCCCGGACAGCTTCTGGCGCAAGGCATCCCGCTTCCACCAACCGCCCGCCGCCACCCCGGCGATCAGCGTCACCGCCACCAGCATGCGCACCGTATCCATTACAAACCCTTGGTTAATCGCGAATGATCACCCATGTAGAATACCATCTGCCCACGACTCCGCAGACAGTTATCATGAACCGGTTGCATCTCCTTGGACTTCTGGCTGTCCTCTCGCCAACCCTGGCGGCGGGACTCCCGCGTGAAGCGCGGGTTCCCGGCGGCATTGCCCTGGTCACGCTTCCGGAATACACGCCGGCCGATACCCGCGCCTGGTTCGGCGGTATGGAAACGCCGGTCGTCCGCCGCGGCGACGAAAGGGTTGCCATCGTCGGCTTGCCAATGAGCCTGATGCCAGGCGACACCCCGCTGGAACTCAAATCCGGGACATTCCAGGAGTCGCTGTCCATCGGCGTCTCGGCCAAGGACTACCCGGAGCAGCACATCACCCTCGCCACGCGCGAGCATGTGAGTCCCTCGCCGGAACAATTGGCGCGCTATGAGCGTGAAGCTGCCGAACAAAACGCCATCTACCGCCGCTTCACGCCATCCAGCGGCTGGCCGGTCTTTTCGCTGCCGGGTCAGGGGCCGTTCAGCAGCCCTTTCGGCCTCCGGCGCTTCTTCAACGGTGAACCCCGGAATCCGCATGCCGGACTGGATATCGCCATAGCCGAAGGCGTGCCGGCGCATGCCCCCGCCGACGGCATGGTGGTCCAGACCGGGGACTACTTCTTCAATGGCCGCACGGTGATGATTGATCATGGCAACGGGGTCATTTCGATGCTTTGCCACCTCAGCCGGATCAGCGTGACGGCGGGACAACCGGTGAAACGCGGAGAAACCGTCGGTAAGGTCGGAAAGACCGGCCGCGCCACTGGACCACATCTGCACTGGACCGTCAGCATCAACAACGCCCGCGTGGATCCGCAGTTACTGCTGGAGTCACCGTGAGCCTGCTCGCCGCCGTGGCGACCTTTGATTGGGATGCCGAGGAAACAGCGAGGCGTCTCGCCCAGCTGCCTCCCGGACAGCAGGAGGAGGCCCGATGCCGACGCCATCCCGAGCGCCTGCGGGAATACGTTGCCAGCCGCCACTTGCTCGCCGCCGCGCGAGCGCTCCTGCCCCACGCCCACAACCCGCGCTGGAGCGTCAGCCATTGCGGCGACATGGCGGCCTGCGTCTGGTCCGCCGACGTTGCCTGCGGGATCGACCTGGAAAAACGTGACCGCCGGATAGACCCGCTCCCGATCGCGGAGCGCTATTTTGCCGCCGATGAATACGAATGGCTGTCGCGGTTGCCGCCGGGGCAACAACCGAACGGATTCCTGGACCTGTGGACACGCAAGGAAGCCTGCATCAAGGCCCTGGGAAAAGGTATCGCCGGACATCTCGACCTTGTCCGTTTTGGACAAGACGGCGACCATCCGGTCAACGCCACGGCGGACGGCTTGCCGCTGCGGGTCCGGCGCTTCCATGACCCCGCCTGGATGCTGGCGGTCGCCTGGCGGGGCGCCCCCCGCGATGTGCGCCTGCTCCGGCTAGCGCTCTAGCCAGGCCCCGAGCAGCATTTCCAGCTGCTGGCGCCGGAATGGCTTGCCCAGCACGGCATCCATCCCCGAATCCAGGCAGGCGGTTTCATTATCGGGGCTGGCATTCGCCGTCAGGGCAATGATGGGAATGCGGCGGTTCCGCTCCTGGTTGCGCCAGGAACGGGTGGCTTCATAACCATCCATCACCGGCATCTGGCAGTCCATCAGCACCAGGTCGACATCACCGCCCTGCAGGCTGTCCAGGGCCTCGCGGCCATTATTGGCGGTAATGACATGACAACCGGCCGCCTTGAGCATGGCCTCGGCCACCTTGCGGTTGGCGGGATTGTCATCCACCACGAGCACACGGGCATCAAACGCCGATTTGCGGGATACGGCCTCCGGGACATCCGTGCGCGCCGGCGCATCCTGGCAAACCGGCAGCGCCACCTCGAAACAGAAGCAGGTACCGACCAGCGGCTCGCTTTCCACCCGCAAGTCTCCCTGCATCAGGCGCGTCAACCTGTTGGCGATCGTCAACCCCAGACCGGCGCCGCCGAAGCGCCGGCTGTGCGAACGGTCCAACTGCATGAACGGCTCGAAGATGTGGGCCAGAGAATTCTGGCTGATCCCGATCCCGGAGTCATAAACCTCGCAGGTCATCAAGGCCTGCGCCTCGTTCAACTGGCTGATACGCATGCGCAATCCGACCCGGCCCTTTTCCGTGAACTTGATGGCGTTATCCAGCAGCTTGCGCAGAATCTGGCTGATGCGGACCTCGTCGCCCTTCAACCACAAAGGCGCGGCACCCTCCAGGGTCACTTCCATATCCAGGCCCTTGGCATGGGCTTCGGGCAAACAGGCCGCCCGCAAGGCTCCGATCAGCGCCTCCGGGTTGAACGGACGCATCTGCAATACCAGCCGGCCTTCATCCAGCCGCGAAAAATCCAGCACATCATCGAGCAGTCGCCGCAGGTCGGTGCCCGCCGTCGCCGCCAGTTGCGCATACTCCTGCTCCTCCGTCCCTAGGTTGCCGCTGTTCAGCAATTGCAGGCTGCCCAGCACGGCATTGAGCGGCGTGCGCAATTCATGGCTCATCATGGCCAGGAATTCGCTTTTGGCCTGATTCGCCTTATCGGCGCGACCGCGCGAGGTAATCAGTTCGTCCGTATATTTCATTTGCAGCGAGCGATGTTCTTCCAGCATCGCCGCCAACAGGTTGAGGTGGTAGGCCAGCACCCCCAACTCCCCTTCCTGGCTGATGGAGACCCGGCTTTCAAACTGCCGGTTCTTGAGCGCGCCGACCATGCCGATGATTGAGCGTAACGGACGTTCCAGATCCTGGGCCATGTAGATGCCCAACATCGCCGTCAACACCAGCGCGATCAGCCCCAGCCAGATGCTGTTCCAGAGGATTGCCGAATCCTTGTCATCCATGTAGCGGCTGCTAACGCCGACTTCAACATGCCCCAGCGTCATGGCCTCCGCCGCGCCCTCCGGAGGCGCCAGCCAGTCGCGGTTATCCAGCACCAGGCTTTGCTGGCGAATGTCGGCCCGATAGAGATGCCAGTCCGCGGCGCTGCCCGCCGACTGGCGCTGCCGGCTCAGCAGCGGGCGCCGGTCCCCATCGAGGATGCGGACCGACACCACCCCCGGTTGTTTCAACAGGCTCTGGATCTGCCCTTCCAGGCTATCCAGATTCCCGGAGATCACTGCATAGTCCGCAGAGGCGGCCAGTTGCGAAGCCATCAGGGCTCCCGACTGCTCCAGTTCATGCTGCGAGTCCTGGAGCCGCGCGTAAACGTGATAACCCAATACGACCATCAGCATCAGCAGCGCGGGCACCATGGCCAGCACCACGGTTCGCATGCGCAGGCTCCAGCGCGACATCAGGGCCATGTCGGCAACTCCTCGAAGCGGATCATCCGCTCCAGCTCATTGGCGGCGGGCACGGTCAGCCCCAGTGACTTGGCGACCTGGACATTGAGGCTGACACTGAATTGCTTAAGCCGGTATGGCGGGGGGAAATGGCCGCTGCGGGCGTATTGACGCAAGCTGTACGCCACGCCTTCGGCAATCCGGGCTGACGAGGCATAAAGCGACGCCAGGGCGCCGGCCCGGACAAAAGCCGGGCTGGGGCCGATCAAGACCCGGTTCTGGCGATAGGCGGACAACAGGATCAGGCGGATGGTGTCGCGGTTATAGATGCGGGCATCGGGCTGGGCCATGAGGACATCGCACCCCACCGCCAGTTCGGCCACTTGGCGGGCCAGGCGGGCGGTATCCGCCGGAACAATCCGGACATCAATGGATTGTTGCGCCGCATACTGGCGGAAAACGCGCAGCCAGGACTCATCCTCGGGTTTGTTGCCGGACAACATGCCCACGCGATTGGTGGCGGGCAACAGAAAACGGGTCAGGGCCAGTTGGGCGGCCAGGCTGGGCGCCCAATAAACAGCGGAGTCCTGCTTCTGGAGCTCCAGGGCGGAAGGCGAAGGCTCCAGCACCAGCATCGGCCGGCGGCGCTCGCCGGATGGCGGCAGGCTGTCAGCCCCGAGCGCGACCACGACATCCGACTTGTCCTCGGCGTCGACCAGCTGGATCTGGCTGTCTCCGGCAATCTCCTTGCGCAATGACTCCTGAAGCTCGGAGACATCACGCGGATCCGCCCCCTTAAGGAAGACCTGCAGCCCGGCTTGCGCCATCGGCGCCAGCAGGCATAGCAGGCAGGTCAGCCACGCAGAGAGCCATCGACCTATTCCCCGCACCATCCTGTGTGCCTCCGGCAATCCATGGATTGCATTTCAAAGGAAATGGTAGCTGACCCCCAGCCACGCGCGATGCATGTCCGCGCCGTTTTCCGACCGGAGCTCAGAGTCATCAGTCAAGCGCTTCTGCAATGTAGCTGTCAAGTCCAGCAAGTGTCCGTCCGGCAAATGAAACTGCCGGATGAGCTGCATGTCGAGACGGTCCCAATACAGAATGCGGTCACGCAGGTCATTGTAAAAATAATAGGTGACACCCGCCTTCCAGTCACGGGCATGGTCCTGCCACCACCCCAGGCTACCGGAATGCCGGGGCACGAAGTTGCCGTTATCCTCACCCAGTTGGGCGCTCAT
>CAZPZK010000076.1:0-1192 GCA_964591095.1 uncultured Moraxellaceae bacterium
GGTGCTGCTGGCGCACCAGCCGCGCTCGGCGAAGGCGGCGGCGGACGCCGGTTTCCACCTGCAGTTGTCGGGACACACGCACGGCGGCCAGTTCTGGCCGTGGAACCATTTCGTGCCGTTGCAGCAACCGTTCGTGGCGGGTCTGAAGCGGTTGGGGGAACTGTGGGTCTACACCAGCCGCGGCACCGGCTACTGGGGGCCGCCGATGCGCTTCGGCGCGCCGTCGGAGATTACGCGGGTGCGGTTGCGGCGGGCTTGAATCCCGCCCCGTGCCGCGCTTCAATCGGGGGACTGCCCCCTCTTCACGGATGAGCCTCCATGACCCACACCGTCGCCATCTTCCTGTTCCCGGATGTCGAAGTCCTCGACTTCGCCGGTCCGTATGAAGTCTTCACCACCGCCGCGCGTGTGCATGCCCGCCGCCATCCCGGCTCGGAGCCGCTGTTCCGGGTGTTCACCGTGGCGGAACGGCATGGCCCGGTGCGGGCGCGGGCCGGGCTGGAAGTCAACAGCGATTACACCCTGGCCGATCACCCCCGCGCGGAAGTGCTGATCATTCCCGGCGGGGTGGTGGATGCGGAACGGGAGAAGCCGGCGGTAATCAGCTGGATCACCGCGCAGGCCGGACACGCCCGCATCACCGCCTCGGTCTGCACCGGCGCCTTCCTGCTGGCGCAGGCGGGCTTGCTGGGCGGCCGGACGGTGACCACGCACTGGGAAGACATTGCCGATTTGCGCGCGCGTTTTCCGGAGCTGACGGTGAAGGAGGACTGCCGCTGGGTGGATGAAGGCGAGATCGTGACGTCGGGCGGGATTTCGGCGGGCATCGACATGAGCCTGCATCTGGTGGCGCGGCTGGCCGGGCGGGAGCTGGCGGTGGCGACGGCGCGGCAGATGGAGGTGGCGTGGCGGGAGGGCTAAGCCGCCGTTACGCTACCCAGGGATTGACCAGCACCAGCCCGAACCCCTCGAAATCCCTCGTATTACGGGTCACCAGGCGCAGATCATGCCGCAGCGCGGTCGCGGCCAACAGACTATCGATGGCCGGAACCGGCCGCCCGAGCGCGGCGCACATCCGCCCCCAGCGGTCCGCCACGCCTTCATCCACCGGCAAAACACGATCCCCGAACCAGTCGGGCAGGTCCGCCTCCAGCCACTGCCGCAGGCGCTCCCGCCGCGCGGCATCGACCAC
>CAZPZK010000076.1:1202-5891 GCA_964591095.1 uncultured Moraxellaceae bacterium
CTTCAATGCCCTTGCGCAACTCCCCCAGGCTCAGCACGCTGACATACATCAGTTCGTCCGGCGTCCGTTCCAGCCAGGCACGCACCCGGCTGTCCGGCTGCTTGCGCATGGCTTCAGAGAGCACATTGGTATCCAGCAGGTAGCTCATAGATCCACCTCGCGGGTCAGGGAGCGGTCGCGGTCAAAATGCAGGTCTTCGTCCTCAAACGGGGATTGCTGCATGAATTCGAGGAAGCCCGGCTTGGGGCGGGTCAGGCGCAGATAGTCGGCGCGGGAAAGGATTACCGCCACGGGTTCGCCACGGACGGTAATGTCCTGCGGACCTTCGTTGACCGCCTGCTTGACCAGTTCGCTGAAGCGGCTTTTGGCTTCCTGCAATTGCCAGAGGGACATGAGGGCCACCATGATAGTCTGTCTAGTCAGTCCATTATCCATGAACCACATGCCCGGTTCAATCTATCGGGGGAAAACCCCTTACCCCCGCCTCGGATGCTTCACCCCCCGCTGCGCCACCGCCGTGAATGGGTCCTCCGGCCACGGATGCTTGGGATAGCGCCCGCGCAAATCCTTGCGTACGTCCGCATAGGCATTGGCCCAGAAACTGGCCAGATCCTGCGTCACCGCCACCGGCCGCTGCGCCGGCGACAGCAGGTGGATGGTCAGCGGCACCCGCCCGTTGGCCAGCCGGGGCGTTGCCATCAGCCCGAACATTTCCTGCAACTTCACTGCCAGCACCGGGCAGGGATCAGCGGTGTAATCAATGGCGATGCGGGAACCGGTCGGCACCTCCAGCTGCGTCGGCAGCTCGCGCTCCAGCGCCTGTTGCTGCGGCCAATCCAGCATCGCCGACAAGGCCTCGTGCAAGGGAAATTTCGCCAGATGGCTGAAACGCGTCACCCCGTCCAGCCACGGCCCCGCCCACGCGCCGAAGGTCTCGGCCAGCGCCGCATCGCTGACATCCGGCCATTGTTCCGGCTCCAGCCGGTGCAGCCAGCCCACCCGCGCCTGCCATTGCCGCAGACCGTCGGTCCACGGCAGCAGACCGACCCCGGCGGCGCGCACCGCTTCCACCAGCACCCGCCGCACCTGCTCCGGCGAGGCCGAGGCCAGGGGCCGGTCTTCCAGCACCAGCGCCCCCAGCACCCGCTGCTCACGCGCCTGCACCGCCTGCGCGGCGCTGTCCCAGCTGACGAATTCCTCGCGGCGGATCGCGCTGCCGAGCACGTCTTCCAGATCGCTCACCCGCACCGTCGCCGCCAGATAGATCTTCGCCTCGCGCGCCTGACCGTCCAGATCGGCCACCACCAGCCACGGCTCGCGCGCCAGGCGGTCCTCGTCGGGCAGGAAGGCGCCGCGCCCGTTGGCCAGCACATAGCGCGCCGGACCGCCCGGCCGACGCTGCGCCACGCGGTCGGGGAAGGCCAGCGCCAGCAGCAGGCCCGCCGCTTCGGTATCGCCGCGCTCGCGGGAGCCACCGCCGCGCTCATACAACCGGCGCGCGCTTTCGCGGACCAGCTTCAGCCGCCCGCGATCCACCCCGCCGCCCGCCTGCTCGCCCTGCACCAGCAGCAGCCGGTCGTGCAGGTCGGCGCCCTGGCCCTTGGGCAGCAAGTCGCGTTCGGACAGCAGCGCCGCGAGGTCGGCGGCCAGTTCCCCCAAGCCCTTTTCCCGGCCGCGCAGCACCATGTGCGCCAGGCGCGGCGTCAGCCCGAGCTTGAGCATGGCGCGGCCGTGGGCGGTGATCGCGCCCTTGACGTCCAGCGCTTCCAGCCATTGCAGCAACTGCACCGCCTGCGCCCAGGCGGCGGCGGGCGGCACGTCCAGCCAGGCCATCGTGGAAGGATCAGAGACACCCCATTGCGCCAGTTCCAGCACGGTGTCGCAGAGGTCGGCCTGGGCGATTTCCGGGGTGGCGAAAGGCGCGAGGCGGCTGTGCTCGTCTTCCCCCCACAAGCGGATGCAGACGCCCGGCCCCAGGCGACCGGCGCGGCCCTTGCGCTGCTCGGCGTTGGCGGCGGACAGGCGGCGCGTCACCAGCCGGGTCATGGCGCTGCCGGGGTCGTATTCCGGCGCGCGCAGGAAACCGGCGTCGATCACCACGCGCACGCCCTCGATGGTCAAACTGGTTTCGGCAATGGCGGTGGCCAGCACCAGCTTGCGCTGCCCGGCGGGCGGCGGCGCAATGGCGAAATCCTGCGCGTCACCGGCCAGCTGGCCGTAGAGCGGGGCCAGGCGCACGTCGTCCGGCAAGCCCTCTTCCAGCCGCTCGGCCAGGCGGCGGATTTCCCCCTCGCCGGGCAGGAATACCAGCACCGAGCCGGTCTCCGTCGCCAGCGCCTGGCGGATCACCGTGGCGAGATGGTCCAGCCACGGCGCGCGGCCGGGCGGGCTGTAGCGCACCTCCACCGGATGCATCTGCCCCGGACAGCGCAGCACCGGGGCATCCCCGAGCAGGCGGGCGATGGGCGCGGCGTCGAGGGTGGCGGACATCACCAGCACACGCAGGTCCTCGCGCAGCACCTGCTGGCACTCACGCACCAGCGCCAGCCCCAGGTCGGCCTGCAGCGAGCGTTCGTGAAATTCGTCGAAGATGACGATGCCGTAGCCGGTCAGTTCCTCGTCGCCCTGCAACAGGCGGCTGAGGATGCCCTCGGTCACCACCTCGATGCGGGTGGCGGCGGAAACGCGGGTGTCGAGGCGGGTGCGGTAGCCGACCGTTTTTCCTACCTCTTCGCCCAGTTGCGCGGCCATGTAGCGCGCGGCGGAACGGGCGGCGAGGCGGCGCGGCTCCAGCATCACGATCTTCTGTCCGGCCAGGAAGGGGGCGTCGAGCAGGGCCAGCGGCACGCGCGTGGTCTTGCCGGTGCCGGGCGGGGCCTGCAGCACGGCGGCATTGGCGACCGACAGGGTGGTCAGCAGTTGCGGGAGGACGGCGTCGATGGGCAGGGTCATGGCGGGAGATCTGGCAATCGTCGGAAGACGGGGATTATAGGCTTGATCACCCGGCAAGGGACGGTCCACACTGCCGCCATTCCAGGATTAACCGCCCCTGCCGGAGCCGTACATGACTCAGCACCTCCTGACCCCCGATGCCATCGGCGCCCTCCGGCGCGGCAACAAGATCGAGGCCATCAAGCTGACCCGCGCCGCCACCGGCCTGGGGCTGAAGGAAGCCAAGGACTGCGTGGACGCCTGGGCCGCCGCTCATCCCGACCAGATACCCCGCCCCACGGGTACTTCGGCCGGGGGCTTGATGACCCTGCTGGCGCTGATAGCCGCCGTGGTTGTCGCCGGCTGGTTTCTGCTGCGCGGCTAGGTGACCCGCCATGAGCTGGGATATCGCCCTCTTCAAATTCCCCCGCCCCCCGGCCACCGCCGCCGAGGCGGACCACGCGCCCCTGCTGCCCCTGGGCACGATCGCCGACGTCCAGACCGCCATCCTTCGCCATTTCCCCGGCGCCGACTGGGGCGACCCCGCCTGGGGCGTCTGGGAAGAAGGCTGGGACTCCATCGAATTCAACCTCGGCGACGACGATCCCGCCGACAGCCTGATGCTGCATGTCCGCGCCGGTCCCGATGTCATTCCCCGCATCCTGTCCCTCTGCCGGGAACAGGGTTGGACCGCGATCGACTGCGCGTCCGGCACCTTCCTCGGGCAAGACTGACCTCGGGAATTGATCAACATCAAGACAATTACCTTGAATTTCATAAGGTTATAGGCCTTGGGCAAAATGCCCTTCAATCCGAGTGTTTTGCTCAGGCATATCATTGAAAAACAATAAGAATTATTCTCCATTCGGGTAAAAATTTAGTGCTTCACAAGGCATACTGATGGGTGTATAACACTCATGAAGACCTTAATTTTCTTGTGGAGATATCATCATGAACTGGCGTCTGGCTGGCATTCTGTTTGCCCTGGTTTTTGTGGTGGTGGCGGGTTCGGTGATGACCGCCGCGCTGGCGATGGGTTATACCGACAGCACCGCGATGGTGGCGACGGTGGCCTTGGGTTTCCTGATTTCGGTTCCGGCCACGATTGGTATTACCAAGCACCTGCAGGAATTCATCAAGACCGTGCCGCACTGAGCAACGCGCGTCATCATTTTTTGTCCTGAAGCGGACCCTTGTCGGTCCGCTCTTTTTTTGCCGCTGAGCGGCACCGCATCCTTCTTGCCAAATCTTGTGACAGATGTCACTTTTTAAGCCGTCGCGCGCTTGCCAGACTCGGACCCTGTCACTTCCTGCCTGAGTCCGGAGCGGTCATGTCCATGGTCATCGCCTTTCCCAATCCGCCTTCCCCGCCTGGGGTGCTGCTCACCGCTCAGGGCAGTGACCCGCAACCGGAGTGGCCCGATATCCCCGGTCTGGTCGAATTCGCCGGCCGCATCCTCCACGCCGCCGATTGGGATCCCCACTGTCCGTTGCCAGGCCGCCAGATTGCTGTGATCGGTGACGGACGCTCCCTGGCCCAATTGCTGCCGCGGATCACGCCGCAGCTGCGCCATCTCACCGTTTTCCAGCCCGAGCCGGTCTGGGTCGCGCCCCGGATGACCTCCGGGGCCTCCGAT
The DNA here is from genome assembly GCA_964591095.1 of uncultured Moraxellaceae bacterium. GTDB lineage: Bacteria > Pseudomonadota > Gammaproteobacteria > Pseudomonadales > Moraxellaceae > Fluviicoccus. The sequence continues at coordinate 5,771 of CAZPZK010000076.1, forward strand.
CACGCCCATCGCTGGCTGGCCGCTTGGCCGGATCTGCTCAACCGGCTCATGGAGCAGGCTTGCAGGCTGCATCTGCGCCTGCAGATCCCCACCCCCGACCTGCGGCGGCGGCTGACCCCCG
>CAZPZK010000076.1:5991-10638 GCA_964591095.1 uncultured Moraxellaceae bacterium
CTGCATCTGCGCCTGCAGATCCCCACCCCCGACCTGCGGCGGCGGCTGACCCCCGGCACCCGCTGCGACAGCCGGCGGCTGATCTACGCCAACGACTACTATCCCGTCTTCAACCGGCCCAATGTCACCCTGTGCACCGAGGCCATCGCCCGCATCCGCCCCGGCAGCATCGAGACCGTTCACCAACGCCGTCATCCGGTGGATACCCTGATCCTGGCCACGGAGCGGCCGGGCTGAGAACCCGTGGGCGCGCGGGGACAATTGTCGCTAAAGGCGGAAACTGGTAGGGTCGGAACATCCTGGATACGGCCGTCGAGACCATGAACCCCACCCTGGAATCCGTGCTGCTGCTGGGCGGCGTCTTTGTCGTGATCATTGCCGTGGCGCACGGCCTGAAAGGCCGCTCCACCCCCGCCCCGCTCAGCGTCACCTGCCCGCGCTGCGGCGTGGCGCAGATCGGCATCCGCAAGCCCGCCAACCTGCGCCAGTTCCTCTGGGGCGGCTACACCTGTCCCGGCTGCGGCGCCGAACTGGACCGCTGGGGCAAGCCGGTCAAGCCGTGAATCCCCGTCGCGCCCGCCTGGTGCGCCCACACCCGCCCTTGCATGACGACCCCGAAGCCCGCCGCGCCGGACTGGACGGCTCGCTGGCCCTGGTGCTGTCCACCTGGCGGCCGGACTCCGACGATCTGGTGCTGGACATTCCCTTGTGGACCGCCGCGATGACGGCCGTGGACCGGCTGTTTCCCGGAGCGGCGGCCACGGTGGGCGGCAGGCCCCGGCGGCGCTGGGGCGGCCTGCTGCCGGATAAGGAAGGGGAAGATTACGGATGCCTGGCGGACTACCTGGCGCGTCTGGCGGCCGAACCCGACGCGACACCGCCGCCGTACCGGGTGACCTGGCGGCGGGAGGGTGTTCTGGTGTGTCTGAGCCGGGATGAAGCGTGGTACAGCGTGGGCGGGCCGTCGCCTTACCACGACTCCTGGACCACGGCGTTCCGGGTCAGCCCGGCGCGGATGGAATCGCTGGCCGGGGCGCTGGCCGCCGCCATCCGCGAGGCGGGCGGGGAACTGGAGGGCTGAGGCTCAGGACGCGATATCGAACTGGGTTTCGAAAGTGCTCCACTTGATGCGCACCACCTGCTGCACACCGGTGCGCCGCAGCGTCTCCAGGTCGGCCGGGGCGGCGTTGGGGTTGCGCGAATAGGCGAACAGCACGTCGCCGTCGGCATAACCGGCCACAAAACCCACCTTGTTTGCCACCAGGCTGACGGCCGCCTCTTCACCCTCCACCGGCTCGAACAGCGGGGCCAGCAGGATCGGCCGCCGGTTGCGCACTTTTTTTCCCTTGATCACCGCCTCGCGCGGGCGGGTGTCAAAGACATGGTCGGCTTGTCTCCAGGTGCTGTTCATGGACGTTTCTCGGTAGGGTCGGGAGCGGGAATCTCCTGGAAGTATCGTCCCGGCAACCGCCCGCCGCAAGAGCGGACGGTTGCCACGGACGCGGGGTTGGGCTAGCGTGGAGGTCGACAATAAAAAAACAGGATGCCCGCCATGACCCCCTACCTCACCTTCAACGGCAACTGTCGCGACGCCATGCAGTTTTACGCGGACCGTCTGGGCGCCGCCATCACCTTCATGGCGCGAATGGGCGATGCTCCCGTGGCCGACCAGATTCCCGCCGATCAGCACGACCGCATCATGCACGCCAGCATCCGCCTCAACGGCCTGACGCTGATGGCCTCCGACGCCATGCACGGTTTTCCCTTCGAAGGCTTCAAGGGCTTCTCGCTGTCGCTGAACCCGACCGACCCCGCCGAAGCCGAGCGCCTGTTCGCCGCGCTGGCCGACGGCGGCGCCGTCACCATGCCGCTGCAACAGACCTTCTGGGCGCGGCTGTTCGGCACCGTCACCGACCGCTTCGGCGTGCCGTGGATGGTCAACTGCGAGTGACGCCTAGGCTTTCGGAAACAGGATCATCTGCGTGCAGCGGAACAGGGCAATGGTCTTGCCGCTGGCGGCGTCAGTGACCACGGAATCCCAGACCTGGGTGGTGCGGCCCGCATGCACGGCGGTGGCCACGCAGCGGATGGTGCCCTCGCGGGCGGTGCCGAGGAAATTCGATTTCAGCTCGATGGTGGTGAAGCTGACCGCGCCCGGCGGCAGGCTGGCCATGCAGCCGTAACCGGCGGCGGAATCGGCCAGGGTGATGACAGTTCCGGCGTGCAGGTAGCCGTTGGGGGCCAGGTGATGCGGCCGGATGTCGAGTTCGGCTTCCAGGCGCTTGTCGCCGACGGCGGTAACGCGCAGGCCAAGATAACCGGGCAGGCAGCCTTCGGCCTGGCGGTTGAAGGCGGAAAGGTCGGGGGTGGTCATGGCGGAGGCTCCGGGTGGGGGATTCCGCCATGGTAGGTTCTTAATTGGAACTAATCAACCGGAAGCTTTGAACCGGATAGTCGTAATCCAACACTCGTGCTACGATGTATTACAGGGTAATACACTTTCAGGGGTGCCGCATGTCCACCACCATTTCCATGCGCGTTGATGAAGAACTGGTGCATCAACTCGATCTGCTGGCGACTGCCATGGGCCGCAGCCGCACTTATGTCGTCAGCGAGGCCATTCAGGCGTATGTCCGCGAACAGGCTTGGCAAGTGCGCGAAATCCAGGATGCGTTGCGCGAAGCTGACGCCGGTGACTTTGCCAACGAAGCGGAAGTGGATTCGGTTTTGAGCAAGTGAAGCGCTCATGCGGGTTAAATGGCTGCTGAAAGCGCTGCGGAATCTGGATGAAGCGGCGGCATGGATTGCCCGGGATGATCCCAAGGCGGCAGCCGGGTTCGTCGCGGCGGTTCAGGAAACGGTGGAGCGGTTGGCGGAATATCCGGCGATGGGGAAGGCGGGCCGGGTGGCGGGGGCGCGGGAAATGCCGGTTACGGGTTATCCGTCTCTCATTCCTTACCGGGTCGTTGGTGAGGAACTTCAGGTGTTGCGGGTGTTTCATGTCAGGCAGCAGAGGCCGGGGGAATGGGTTTCGGAATGAGTATCTGTACGCGCTATAACATTGCTCCTCAAAAGCCGCATGTTTATCCTAACCAAATTACAGTCGGGAGCTGAATTTGTGCAACAAGCCGCTGCACAATTAGCTTGGGAATACAACCCGGTGTGGCCCGCCCCCAAACACACAGCAAATACGTTCAAGGATATCCCGGCATGAACAACCAACCCGCCCTCCCGCAAACCCTGCTCACCGCCCTGCGCGAACTCATCACCCAAGGCCGCCAGCGCGCCCTGCGCGCCGTGGACATGGTGCAAGTGCAAACCTGCTGGGAAGTGGGACGGCACATCGTCGAATATGAACAAGGCGGCGAGAACCGCGCCGCTTACGGCAAGCGCCTGCTACAGCAGTTGGCCGAGAATCTAACTCATGAATTCGGCAAGGGTTTCGATGTGTCGAATCTGCGTTACATGCGCCTGTTCTTTCAGGCTTTTCCAAAATGTGACGCACTGCGTCACGAATTGAGCTGGACCCACTATCGCCTGCTGCTGCGGGTTGAAAATGCCAGCGCGCGCGACTGGTACATGCACGAAGCCGCCGGACAAAACTGGAGCACCCGCGCCCTGGAACGGCAGATCGGCACCCTCTACTACGAACGTCTGCTGGCCAGTACAGACCGCGACAGCGTAACTGCCGAAGCGCAGAAAAATCTGGCCGCCTTACCCGCCACACCGCGTGACTTCGTGCGCGACCCGGTACTGCTGGAATTCCTGGGCTTGCCGGATACTGGCCGCTTGCTGGAATCGAGCCTGGAACAAGCGCTTATGGACAAGTTGCAACAGTTCCTGCTGGAGTTGGGTAAAGGCTTCGCCTTTGTTGCCCGCCAGCAGCGCATCAGCACCGAGACACAGGATTTTTATATTGATCTGGTGTTCTACAATTATCTGCTCAAGTGCTTCGTCCTGATCGATCTGAAAACCGGCCATCTCACGCATCAGGATATCGGCCAGATGGACATGTATGTTCGCATGTACGATGACCTGCGCCGTAACGAAGGCGACAACCCGACCGTGGGTATCCTCCTCTGCGGCGGCAAGGATCAGTCGGTGGTCCGCTACTCGGTGCTGCACGAGAGCGAACAGTTATTTGCCAGCAAATACCGGCTGATTTTGCCCAGTGAGGAGGAGCTGCGCCTTGAGATTGAACGCGAGCGGGCAAGCGTGGAGGCTCAGCGTCTGGACGTGCACCCTTCGGAATAATGGGCCCGTGGTGCGTCTTGACGCACCCTACCCCTAAACATCAATCGCCTCTGCCGACCCCGCCTTCTTCCGCAACTCAAACTTCTGGATCTTCCCCGTCGATGTCTTCGGCAGTTCCCCGAATTCCACCGCGCGCGGCACCTTGAACCCCGCCAGATGCTTGCGGCAATGGTCCACGATCTCCGCCGCCGTCACACTGGCCCCCGCCTTCAACTCGATGAAGGCACACGGCGTCTCCCCCCACTTCGGATCGGGCCGCGCCACCACCGCCGCCGCCATCACCGCCGGATGCCGGTACAGCACATCCTCAATCTCGATCGATGAAATGTTTTCACCGCCGGAGATGATGATGTCCTTGTTGCGGTCCTTGATCTTCACATAACCGTCCGGCTG
>CAZPZK010000077.1:0-10611 GCA_964591095.1 uncultured Moraxellaceae bacterium
ATCAGGCCGGGAAGGTGCTGGCGCAGTTTGAGGCGGTCTATCCCGGCACGTGAGTCCTCACTGTCGTTGCCAAAGCACCTCGGCGCCGCCATTTTCACGGGCCAGGCTCCGCGCCAGGACAAAAAGGTAGTCGGACAAGCGGTTAAGATACTGCAGGCCGAGCGGGGAGAGGGTGTCCTGTCGCGCCAGCGAGTGCACGCGACGTTCCGCCCGGCGGCATACCGTCCGTGCGACATGGGTCAGGCTGGCGGCCTTGCTGCCGCCGGGCAAAATGAAGTCCTTGAGCGGCGGCAAAGAGGCGTTGATGGCATCGATGGCCTCTTCCAGCCGTGAGATGCTTTCTTCGCGGATCAGCTGGTAGCCGGGAATGCACAATTCCCCACCCAGATCGAACAGTTCGTGCTGGATGCGGGACAGCAGCCCCTGACATGGATGATCGACGGTTAACTCTGACCTTACAAGGCCGATAAAACTGTTGAGTTCATCCACGGTGCCATACGCTTCGACGCGCAGGGAGTCCTTGGGGGTGCGGCTGCCGTCGCCGAGGCCGGTGGTGCCGTCATCGCCGGTGCGGGTATAGATTTTGGAAAGGCGGTGTCCCATCATCGTTCTCCGAAGCCGGCCATCCCTGGCAGGTGCTAATCCTGGGTCCTAGAACTGATATGCCAGCCCCAGGCGATATTCCCGGGGTGACAAGGGATAGGTGTTGTAGCGCGGCGCGGAGGTGCTGCGCACGGCGTACTCGTAATGATCCCGGTTGTCCGCGAGATTGAAGACATCCAGGCTGACCGACAGCGGCTTGAGATCCAGCACCAGCTTGAGGTCCAGACGGTGCGCGGCAGGGATCCGGATGAAGCTGTTGGTCTGGTCGTTATCCATGTAGCGCTTGCCGGTAAACGCATCACTCAGGGCCACCGTAAACTCGGATCGCGGTTTCCAGCTCACTGTCAGGTTCCCCAGTTGGCTGGCCACCAGTGGAATGTCATTCCCCGCAAAGACCCCTTCGCGGAACTCGGCACGCTGCACGGTCAGGTTCGCATCCAGGGTCCATTGGCTTGCCGGAGTCATCCGCGCGGCCAGCGTGAAGCCTCGCCGTTCGGTGGGGTCGAGATTATCGTTGGTAAAGGTCATCGGGTTGAAGTGGATCTCGTTTTCCAGCTTCAACTGATACAGCGTGGCGGTGAACAGCGAGCCTTCATGTTCCAGTTGAGCGGAAACCTCCAGGTTCTTCCCGACTTGTGGCAGCAACGGCGAAAAGACTTGCTGGAAGTTGCTGTCGTATTCGAATGTTTCATCCACGGTGCCCAGACGGACATTACGGCTTGCGCCCGCCATGATGACCAGATGGTCACCGATTGCCTGGCTCAGGCCCAGCTCATACATTTCCGCCTTGAGGTGTTCTCTGGCGGCGGGGGCCTGTGAGTCAAATATGGAGCTACCCGGAGCAGCGGGATCCAGGGTATCGACGCCGGTTTGCCGGACATCCGTCTTGCGACCGCCCAGAGTGAGGGTGGTATCGTCAATACGGCTGCTCTGGAACAGGTAAAGCGAACGGCTGCGGGCGTTGATACTGATGATGTGAATGGGGTCCGTATTTTCCTGTTGCCCACGATGTGACAAGTAGTCCGTCTCGTAAAGATCCAGCCCCGCCTGCAGTCCGTGCCGGATGGCGCCGGTGGTGTAATCAATGGTTGCCCGGGGGGTAACGCCCGTGGTGTCACTGGTGGAGCGAGTAAAGATGCTGGCGCCGAAACCGCTGTAATCATCAAAAAAGGAGTGCTGCACCTTGTGTCGACGGCTGCCATCCAGAATCAGGGTCAAGTGTTCGTCGAACTGGGCTCGCCAGCCACCCCATAACTGATAGCGGTCTTCCTCGGCATAGTTGTTGGGTTCGGCGGTTCCTTGCGGATCTCCATGCAATTCATCCAGGCCTGTGAGCAGATTAACCTTGCGCGGGCCGGGCAGCCGGTTGTCGCGTTGGGAGGCATTGGCCTTGAGGTACCAGGTTGTCCGGTCCCGTGTCGCCTGGGCATCCAGCCCGATTTCATCCATGCGGCTGGCGGAATTGTCACGATAGCCGTCGCTGTCGAGGTGCTGTCCGAAGAGGCGGACGCCGGCATTCCCGGACACCACTTCGGCATTTCCGGTCACCTGGCGCAGGCCGTGACTGCCAGAACCGACGGCGAGGCTGGCGGAGTTGACGACAGGGCTGCGGGTAATGATGTTGATGGTTCCGCCGCTGGCCCCATCGCCGTAAAGCACCGAGCCGCCGCCGGGCAGAAATTCGATGCGCTCAATGTTCTCCACGGGGATGCCGCTGAGGTCGGTCGAGGCGCTGTCAACATCATTCAGGCGACGTCCGTCCAGCAACACCAGGACATTATTGGCGGCGGCAGCGCCAAATCCGCGGACATCCAGTGTGCCGCTGGAATCCGGGCTGGAACTCAACCGGCGGACGGCAACGCCGGGAAGGGTGCCCAGGACATCGGCCAGATTGCGGGCCGGTAACCGGGATATTTCCGAGCGGTCAAGAACGTAGATCGGGGTTCCGGCGGGTTGGCCGGTGAGGCGGCTGGCGGTAATGACTTGCGCCGGCAAGGTAGTTGCCGCCTGGACAGGCAGCGTCAAACAGGCAGCCGCGATGGCCGCCATAACGGATGGCTTGAACATGAAAGCTCCAGCTGTTTGGATCCCCGCAAACAGGGCGATAGTCAGCCGCTTGGCTGACGCTCATGCCTCAAGGCCGGTCTCCGGGCTTACATGCCGGTCGGTCGGACCGTAACCTTCGCCTTCCCATCCGCGAGTGGACAGTGGCATCTGAAGGGTACTTGCATGTTTACCGTTGCGGGGGCAGCACTGGATTTTCACCAGTTTCCCGTCTTTCAGCCTGGGCGGCCAAAAGACCGTACGATCGTACGGACACCTCGGGGCAGGGCGGATGGTAGGGCTTTTGGCCGGGTGCTGCAAGCATAACCGGAAGGCGGCCAGGGGGATGCCTGGCCGGGAGGGGTCAGAATTTGAGGTTGGCCTGCATGCCGAACAGGTGTCCGGAGCCCTTGAAGTCGGCTGTGTAGGTCAAGCCGTTCTCGGTCCGGTTGATATGGGCGGTATCCTCTTTCAGGAAGCTGTAGGACAGGTCAAAGGACGTGCGTTCATCCCAGCGCCAGCCCAGGCCGAAGGAAATGTAGTCCCGATCCGCGCTGGGGACACGCACACTGCGGTAAGCGCCGTCAATGGGGGTTTCATCGTGGCCGATACCGCTGCGCAGGGTAATGGCGTCCGAATAGCGCCACTCCGCGCCCAGGCTGTAGAGCCAGGTGGTGCCCCAGTGCAGTTCTTCCTTGGCCACCGCCAGAGCGCCGGGAGCGCCGGCATTCTTGATGACCAACTCGTCGAGGACGCCCCATCCGGTTTGTGACAGCAGCCCGTGGACGGTCAGGGTCGGACTGGCCTTGTGCGTAATGGACAGATCCCAGGATGCCGGTGTGGCGATATCAAGGGAGGCAGGATAATCGGCGCTTCCCCCGATGGCGGCCAGGTTGCTGACATGCGTGGTTCCCGCCAGTTGGTAGCGGGTGCGGCTGTGGTATGTGACGCCGACGCGGGTTGAGTCACTGATTTCCGCGAGCGCGCCCAGATTGAAACTGTGCGACATGTCATCGCCCCGGATCAGGACATGACTGCCGGGCGCCAGCGGCGTGATGTACTTGGACAGGGTGCCTTCAATCTTGCTGATGACCAGGCCGGCGCCAAGCGAAAAGCGGTCATCGAGGCGCAGGCTGGCGGTGGGTTGGATGGCGAAGGTCTTGACCTTGCTCTTGTCGCCGAAATAGCGGCCCTGAAAACTGTCCTCATAGTTGGTCGCCAGACCGAAAGGCGCATACATGCCAATGCCGGCGGTCAGGACGTCATTCACCTGCAGCGTGGCAAAACTGCTGCCTACCCATTGCGGCGGAATCATGTCGCCGTCGTTGGTGCCGGTATTGGGAAAGCCCGAGGTATTTTCAATATCCGCCGGGACAAAGATGTAGGTGGCATTGCCGCTGAGGTTGATTCCCGACAAACGGGACATGCCGGCTGGATTTCCGTAAAGGGTGGTGGCGTCCTCGGCGCTGGAGGCCCGGCCCGCCAGGGCCGTTCCCATGCTCTTGACACTTTGTTCATTCAGGGCAAAGCCGGATGCGGATGCCAGTCCGGGCGCGAGGCAAGCCAGCGCCAGCAGGGTATGGGAGGTTTTCATGCGGGTTTTCCTTTTTATTATTTCTGCCTCGCAAATACAGCACATGTCGGGCTAAAAGACAAATCTGCAGTTCAGGCTTTTTGTTGTCCATTGTCCGCCGCAACATGCCAGGGAGCCACCCTGACCAGCATCAACATGCCGGGAATCCCCAAGGCGGTGCATATCCAGAAAAAATTGGTCCAGCCCAGGCTGTCGACCATGAAGCCCGCATAGGCATTGATGACGGTTCGGGGAACGGCCGCGAGGGCGGTGAGTAACGCCAATTGGGTGGCGGTATACAGCGGGTTGGTGGTCTTGGCGATAAAGGCGACAAAGGCTGCCGTGCCCAGGCCTACGCCAAAGGCCTCCGCACCCACAACAATACCCAAGACGACCGGATTGTGGCCTGCCATGGATAACCAGGCAAAGAGCGGAATAACGACCAGCTGGGCGGCGCCAAAGATCCACAGGGCGCGGTTGATGCCGAGCCGGATCATCCAGATACCGCCCAGGATGCCTCCCGCGATACCGCTCCACAGCCCCGCATTCTTGGCGATGATGGCGATTTCGGTTTTGCTGAAACCCATGTCCAGATAAAACTTCGTCGCCAGGGAAGTGGCCAGGCTGTCACCCAGCTTGAACAGGAAGATAAAGGCCAGAATTTCCAGTGCGGCCAGAACGCCCTGACGGGTAAAGAACTCCTTGAATGGCAGGGTGATGGCGGCGTCCAGCGTGCGCGGCGGCAATTGCTTGAGTTGGGGTTCAGCGACCATCCAGGCCATGACCAGGCCGGGCAACAGGAACAGTGACACCACGATAAATACCGTCGGCCATGCAACGCCGGTATCCGCCAGGTAAAGCGCCAGAGAGCCGGGAATCAGACCGGACAGCTTGTAGGCATTGACATGAATGGTATTGCCGAGGCCGAGCTCAACATCGGGCAGCAGTTCCCGCCGGTAGGCATCAATGGCAATGTCCAGCGTGGCGCTGAGGAAAGTCACGACCAGCCCCATCGCGCTGATCGCCATCAGTTGGGAGGCTGGATCCATACGTCCCATCAGGATAAGCGACACGATCAGGCCCAGATGCAGCAGGATCATCCATCCCCGGCGGCGACCAAGCATTCCGATGCTGAAATGATCCAGTAAGGGCGCCCACATGAATTTGGCCACATAGGGAATTTGCAGCAATGCCATCAGACCGATAGCCTTGATGTCAACCTTGGCGTCGCTCAGCCACGCCGGCAGCAAATTGATAAACACGAACAGCGGCAGACCGGAACTGAAGCCGGTGAAGATGCAAATCAGCATCCGCTTGTTGAGGATCGCTTCGCGCAGGGTGGGGGCGGTCTGGCTCATGGGTATCCGGTGTCGTTCAATGCTGTCGGCGCCAACCGCAGCAGGTTCTTGGGGAGCCCGCAGGGTAAATCAAAATGACGGAATGTGTTAGGCTGGGGACTGTATTTTTACCGGCGGAGATAGGTCATGGGGGCGCCAGAATCCGCGCGCAGTCTGCTGCGCGCCTCGACACACGGGGTTTTGGCGACCTTGGGCCTTGATCCGGTGGGCGGGTTTCCCTTCACGTCCGCCGTGCCCTATTGCCTGGATGCCGATGGCATGCCGTTGCTGCTCATCTCCCGATTGGCCCGGCACACGTCCCATGCCTCGGCCGATAACCGGGTTTCCCTTTTTGTTCAGGAATCCTTGCCAGGCAAGGATATACAGGCCTCACCCCGACTTTGTCTCTCCGGACATTTGCTTCCGGTGCCGGATTCCGGGCTTTTGGCGGCGGCGGATCGGTATTATCGTTTTTTCCCCCAATGCAACGGTTTTCACCGGGAACTGGACTTCCGGTTTTTCCGACTGGAACCGGTCAGGGCGCATTTCATCGCCGGATTTGCCCGGGTCTGCTGGCTGGAAGCAGAGGAACTGGTTCAGCGCAATCCCTTGGCGCCGGAAGCCGAGGGGGAAATAGTCCGCCATATGAATGAGGATCATGCCGAGGCCTTGCCCTGTTATTGGCGACAGGCGGGACGGCTTCTCACCGAGTCGGAAGCCTTGGTCATGGCCGGCGTGGATTCCAGCGGTTGCCATCTCCGATCCGGTAATGAAATCGTGTATATTCCTTTCCCCCGAAGGGTTCAGAGTCCCGCCGACGTGCGTTCGGTGTTGATAGCCCTGTTAAATTCCGCGCGCGCCGGAGAGAGTGCATCATGAAAATTCTGCTTCTGCTGGCTATTCCCGTAGCCGAAATCATTCTGAGTATCTGGCTGGGTAAACTGGTGGGCGGCTGGATGCTGCTACTCTGGTTTGTCATGGCCTTTTTTATCGGGCGCCATTTGATGCGGGGCGCCAGCGCCGTATTGGTGCCGCGTTTCAGGGAGGCCCAGCAAGGCGGCGCTGCTTCTTCCGAGGTCACGCCGGAATTCCTGGGTGCGCTTTGCACAGCCCTGGGGGGCGTATTGTTCATCGTTCCCGGCGTGCTGACGGATTTCCTGGGCGTCCTGATGCTGCTGCCGCCGGTGCAAGCCTCGCTGCAGGGGCAGATGCGCAATGCCTTCAACCGCCGCGGCGCCGAATTCATGATGATGGGCGGGCTGGGCCAGTCCCGGACTGGCGGCGTTCCTCCGTTTGGGCAACCGTCGGGCAGCGGTCGCGGTAACTCCCAGGTTTTCGAAGGGGAGTCGCGCGAGGTTCCTCCGGCCCAGTCGCCGGTCACAGCGACGACTTCCGAAGTGAAAATGCAGTTGGTATCGGGTGGCAAGCCCAAGCAGGAGGGGGATCTGTAAAACGATGCGGCCCCGGCCGGAAGTTTCCGGCCGGGGCGCCTGATGTCCCGCAACTTTTTTTGCGAACCCCCTTGAAGCCGCCAAAGCCATCCCCATTTTCCCCTCAGTCCCGCCCATAACCTTTCATGGGGTGGGGTGAATCGCCCGGTGCGTCCGGGGATCCAGACATTCCCTTGTAAATATCGCAAAGTGGAGAGCGAACGATGAAAATCCGTCCCTTGCATGACCGTGTGGTTATCAAACGCGTTGAACAAGAAACCAAGACCGCCGGTGGCATCGTGCTGCCCGGTTCCGCCGCTGAAAAGCCCTCGCAAGGTGAAGTGATTGCTGTTGGTAACGGCCTGATTACCGAAGCCGGTGAAGTGCGCCCCCTCGACCTGAAGGTGGGTGACAAGGTCCTGTTCGGCCAGTATGCCGGCAGCACCGTCAAGGTCGACGGCGAAGAACTGTTGATCATGAAAGAGTCCGAAATCTTCGCCGTGCTCGAAGGCTGATGGTTTCCCCCGTTTTCCCGTATTTGTGAGAGGTTGAAATATCATGGCTGCTAAAGACGTAAAGTTCGGTGATTCCGCCCGCCAGAAAATGATCAACGGCGTGAACATCCTGGCTGACGCCGTCAAGGTTACCCTGGGTCCCAAAGGCCGCAATGTTGTCATCGACAAATCCTACGGCGCTCCGCACATCACCAAGGACGGCGTGTCCGTCGCCAAGGAAATCGAGCTGAAGGACAAGTTCGAGAACATGGGCGCCCAGCTGGTCAAGGAAGTGGCTTCCAAGACTGCCGATGTCGCCGGTGACGGCACCACCACCGCCACCGTGCTGGCCCAGTCCATCCTGAACGAAGGCCTGAAGGCGGTTGCTGCCGGCATGAACCCGATGGACCTGAAGCGCGGCATCGACAAGGCTGTGCGAGCCGCCGTCGCCGAGATCAAGGCCATTTCCACGCCCTGCACCGACAACAAGGCCATTGCCCAGGTCGGTTCCATTTCCGCCAACTCCGACACCACCATCGGCGACCTGATCGCCCAGGCGATGGACAAGGTCGGCAAGGAAGGCGTGATCACCGTGGAAGAAGGCTCCGGCTTTGAAGACACGCTGGACGTGGTTGAAGGCATGCAGTTCGACCGCGGCTACATCAGCCCGTACTTCATCAACAAGCAAGACTCCATGACCGCCGAGCTGGACAGCCCGTACATCCTGCTGGTGGACAAGAAGATTTCCAACATCCGTGAAATGATTCCGGTGCTGGAAGGCGTCGCCAAGTCCGGCAAGCCGTTGCTGCTGATCGCTGAAGATGTGGAAGGCGAAGCGCTGGCCACCCTGGTGGTGAACAGCATGCGCGGTATCGTCAAGGTCTGCGCCGTCAAGGCCCCGGGCTTCGGCGACCGTCGCAAGGCCATGCTGCAGGATATCGCCATCCTGACCGGCGGGCAGGTGATTTCCGAGGAAATCGGCCTGAACCTGGAACAGGCCGGTCTGCACGACTGCGGCCGCGCCAAGCGCGTCATCGTTTCCAAGGAAAACACCACCATCATCGACGGTGAAGGCAAGAAGGACGATATCGAAGCCCGCGTGAAGACCATCCGCGTGCAGATCGAAGAAGCCACTTCCGACTATGACAAGGAAAAGCTGCAAGAGCGCGTGGCCAAGCTGGCCGGCGGTGTGGCCGTGATCAAGGTCGGCGCCGCCACCGAAATCGAAATGAAGGAAAAGAAGGACCGCGTGGATGACGCCCTGCACGCTACCCGTGCCGCCGTGGAAGAAGGTGTCGTAGCAGGCGGCGGTGTCGCCCTGGTTCGCGCCGTCAAGGTTCTGGAATCCCTGAAGGGGGACAACGATGACCAGACCGCCGGTATCAACATCCTGCGTCGCGCCATGGAAGCCCCGCTGCGCCAGATCGTGACCAACGCCGGTGATGAAGCCTCCGTGATCCTGAACAAGGTCAAGGAAGGTTCGGGCAACTTCGGTTACAACGCCGCTTCCGGCGAGTTCGGCGACATGATCGCCATGGGTATCCTCGATCCGGCCAAGGTGGCCCGCACCGCGCTCGAAAACGCCGCATCCGTGGCTGCGCTGATGCTGACCACCGAGTGCATGATCACCGACATCCCCGAAGACAAGCCGGCAGCCCCGGCGATGCCTGACGGCGGTATGGGCGGCATGATGTGACCTAATTGGCATCGCCCTTGATCAGGGTGCGTGGCAATAAAGGGAGCGCCAAAAGCGCTCCCTTTTCATTTTGACAGGCTTGCTCGACATCTTGCCAACGACAGTCCATTGTCGTAACCTTAAAATGGACCAATTATAAAAAACTGGAATTCATCCACTGCATTAGGCATAAGCAATGCCTTTCGTCGGGAAAATAGTGCCTTTTGTAGTCAAAATTGGCTGCCTTATCGTACAATTTGACCCGTCGAGTACTAACACTTACAACAAATAACAAACGACGGGGAAGTCATGCGCATGTTTACTACCGCTCTGTTGATGGCATCTTTGCATGCCCCACAAGCCTCTGCCGATACCTGCGGCGATCTCGCCAACAAGTTTGCTGATGAAGATGCCCGTGATGGCATGACCATCGGCGAGATGGATGAACTCAGACTGTGTGTTGGTGAATGGATGCGTGACCAGATTCTTCAGCGCACCAAGGCTGGAAAGCAGGGGAGCGCGGCGCCAATGGACGGGGCCAATCAGACTGCTCAGGTGGATGCTCCCTGAATCCTATTGGCAAACGCCTCAAGTCTGGCTATAGTCCTTCGATCCTGTATTCAGGACTGTTGTTCATTTCATGAAGACGGCCAGACTGACCTGCTTTTTTCAACGTCTGAACTTGCTGCCTCTCGGGCAGACTATCCCCTCGCTTCTGCGCAACTGTCCATCCAGAATCCGTTAACCTGATTTCAGACCGAATGGTGAGCTGTTGTCATGAGCAAAGACAAACTGATTATTTTTGATACCACAATGCGTGACGGCGAGCAAAGCCCCGGCGCTTCCATGACTCTGGAAGAGAAGGTTCGCATCGGCAAGGCGCTGGAGCGCATGAGGGTGGATGTGATGGAGGCCGGCTTTGCCATTGCCAGCCCCGGTGACTTTGCGGCGGTTAAGGCCGTCGCTGAGGCGGTCAGGGATTCCCGTGTCTGTTCGCTGGCCCGCGCCCGCGCTGAGGACATTGATCGCGCCGCGGAAGCCCTGAAAAACGCGAACGCCGCCCGTATCCATACCTTTATCGCCACCAGCCCCATCCACATGAAATACAAGCTGCGTCTGGAGCCGGACGCGGTCATCGAGAGCGCCGTGCGCGCCGTCAAGTATGCCCGCAACCTGGTCGAGGATGTGGAGTTTTCCTGTGAGGATGCCGGTCGCTCCGAAATTGACTTCCTGTGCCGCATCATTGAAGCCGCCATTGACGCCGGGGCGCGCACCATCAATATCCCGGATACGGTTGGCTACGCTATTCCCGGCCAGTTCGGGGAAACGATAAAGACCCTGCTGAACCGCATTCCCAACGCCGACAAGGCCATCTTCTCAGTGCATTGCCATAATGATCTGGGCTTAGCGGTCGCCAACTCCCTGTCCGCCGTATTGAATGGCGCGCGTCAGGTCG
>CAZPZK010000078.1:0-10583 GCA_964591095.1 uncultured Moraxellaceae bacterium
GCGTCAGCTTCATGTGCTTCTCCTTCAGCACGCGGTGATCGACGCGGATGAACTCGCCGGTGAACAGCGGCTCGGGAAAGGCCTGCCCCCACGGCCCGCCCTGCCGCAGTTGCTCCGCCAGCGTCAGGGACAGGTGCGAGGGATCGAGTTCGCCATCGGTCATCAGGCTGGCGGTCAGCTGTTCTTCCGTCGCCACCTCCGCCACCGCCTCGCGGAAGCGCTCGCTGAATTCGAAAAAATTATCCGCCGGAATGGTCAGCCCCGCCGCCATCGCGTGGCCGCCGAAGTGGGTGATCAGGCCGGGATACCGCGTTGCCACCCGCTCGATGGCGTCGCGCATGTGGATGCCGGGAATGGAGCGCGCCGAGCCTTTGATGACAAGTCCGCTGTCATCCGCCGGCGCAAAGACGATGCACGGCCGGTGGAAGCGATCCTTGAGCCGCCCGGCGACAATGCCGATCACGCCCTGATGCCAGCCCGGCTCGTACAACGTCACGGCACAGGGGAGCGTTTCCGGTGCCCAGTCCAGGCGGTCGAGGATGCGCAGGGCCTCGCGCTGCATGGCCGACTCGATTTCGCGGCGCTCGATATTCAGCGCATCCAGCTCTTCCGCCAGTTGCTGCGCCATTACCGGCGATTCAGCCAAGAGGCATTCAATGCCGTGCGCCATGTCGTCCAATCGCCCTGCGGCGTTCAGGCGCGGCGCGATGGTAAAGCCGAGATCATCCGCCTGCAAGGTCGCCAGCTCGCGCTTGCCCACCCGCAGCAGCGCGGCGATTCCGGGCCGGCACTTGCCCTGGCGGATGCGTTCCAGCCCCTGCGCGACCAGGATGCGGTTATTGGCGTCCAGCGGCACCACATCCGCCACGGTGCCCAGCGCCACGATATCCAGGTAATCGGTCATGTTTGGCGCGATACGCCCCTCGAACCAGTCCTGCCCTTTCAGGTGCGTCACCAGACTGGCCAGCAGGTAGAACACCACACCGACGCCGCACAGGCTCTTGCTGGGGAACAGGCAATCCGGCTGGTTGGGGTTGAGGATGGCGTCGGCATCAGGCAGATCCTTGCCGGTCAGGTGGTGGTCGGTAATCAAGACCCGCACCCCGGCGGCCTTCGCCCGCGCCACACCCTCGCGGCTGGAAATGCCGTTATCGACGGTGATGATCAGGTCCGGCCGCTTTTCTTCCAGCGCGACCTCGACAATTTCCGGGGTCAGCCCGTAACCGAATTTGAAACGGTTCGGCACCAGATAATCCACGTACCGGGCCCCGATCGCACGCAACGCCATCACGGCCAGCGCGGTGCTGGTCGCGCCGTCGGCATCGAAGTCGCCGACTATCAGGATGCGCTGCTGCTCCTTCAGGGCGGTCGTCAGCAAGTCCAGCGCCACCGGCAAGCCTTTCAACTGACTCGATGAGGCCAGGGACTTCAAGCGGTGCTGCAACTCCTCCGGCGACTGCACTCCGCGCGCGGCGTAAACCCGCGCCAGCACCGGGTGCAGACCTTGCAGGGCAGCAGGAATGGCGGGAACCGGGCGGACTTTCAACAGTTTGGGGGGCATGAGTGCGGAAACCTGGGGCGGGAAAACCCGTGCTGATAATTGTGGCGGACATCCGGAATGCAGAGGGGCGCGATTCCTCGCGCCCCTCTGCCGCAACGTCAATCCGATGCGATCACAGCTTCATCGCTTGCAGGATCGAATCACGCACTTGCGCCAGCGTCGCATCAATGGTCAGCAGCGTGGCGCTGTTGTTGCACTGCTGGATGGCGGTATCCGGATCCTTCAGGCCGTTACCGGTCAGGGTGCAGACGATGGTGGAGCCTTCAGGGATACGACCGTTCTTGATGTCACGGATCGCGCCGCCGATGGACGCGGCCGAGGCCGGCTCGCAGAAGATGCCTTCGTACATCGACAGCATGCGCTGGGCATCGAGGATGTCCTGATCAGCCAGTTCGTCGAACCAGCCACCCGACTCCTCCTTCACCTTCCAGGCCTGGGCCCAGCTTTGCGGATTGCCGATACGGATAGCCGTGGCGATGGTTTCCGGATTGGCGACGGCCCCGCCGCGCATGAACGGCGCAGAACCGGCGGCTTGGTAACCGATCATCTTCGGGCGGCTGCCGATCACCGGGCCGCCGGCATAACGGCAATGGCCGTTGCAAAAAGCGCAGGACTCGGTGACCTTCTGGCCGGCCGGGGTGGAGTATTCGCAATAGCCGATCCAGTGCGCGGTGATGTTGCCGGCATTGCCGACAGGCAAGCAGTGGTAATCCGGTGCACGGCCCAGCTCTTCCACGATTTCGAAGGCGGCGGTCTTCTGGCCTTGCAGGCGGAACGGGTTGACCGAGTTGACGATCGTCACCGGCGCTTCCTTGGCCACCTGCTTCACCAGTTCCATGCCGTCGTCAAAGTTGCCGCGGATTTGCAGGGTGATGGCGCCGTACATCATCGCCTGGGCCAGCTTGCCCATGGCGATCTTGCCTTCCGGAATCAGCACGAAGGCCTTGATCCCCGCGCGCGCGGCATAAGCGGCGGCGGCGGCGGAGGTATTGCCGGTCGAGGCGCAGATCACGGCCTGGCTGCCTTCTTCCACGGCCTTGGTCACGGCCATGGTCATGCCGCGGTCCTTGAACGAACCGGTCGGGTTCAGGCCTTCGTACTTGACGTAGATGTCCACGTCCTTGCCGATCAGCTTGGGAATGTTCTTCAGGCGGATCAGCGGCGTATTGCCCTCACCCAGCGAAATGATGCGGGTGTCGTCGGAAACCGGCAGGTGGTCGCGGTACTTGTTGATCAGGCCGGTGTAACGTTGTCCAAAACTCATGATGTTTCTCTCGTTGCGTCATACGCTCCCCCGTAGCCGCGAGGGAGGAAAAGTCTTCAGGCGTCCAGGGCTTCCAGACGGATGCGCACCACCGGGGCGACGATATCGGTCAGGGCTTCCAGACTGCCGATGGCGCGGTTCATCTCACGCTCGATCACCGGCTTGGTCAGGATGATCACCGGCACCGTGCCCGCTTCGTGGGCGGGTTTTTGCAGGATGGCCTCGATGCTGATGCCGTTGTCGCTGAGGATACGGGTCACATCGGCCAGCACGCCGGGCTTGTCGTTGGCTTGCAGGCGCAGGTAATAGGCAGTGCGGATGGCTTCCACCGGCAGGATCGGCGTGTCGGCCAGCTCATTGGGTTGGAAGGCCAGGTGCGGCACATAGCTGTTGTTGTCGCTGCTCAGCGAGCGCACGACATCGACAATATCCGCCACCACGGCCGAGCCGGTCGGGCCCGCGCCCGCGCCCGCGCCGTAATACAGCGTCGGGCCGACGGCGTTGGACTGCACCAGCACCGCGTTCTTGACGCCATGGACATTGGCGATCAGGCGGTCGGCGGAAATCAGCGTCGGGTGCACGCGCAGCTCGATACCATCCGGCGTGCGGCGGGCAATCCCCAGGTTCTTGATGCGGTAGCCCAGCTCCTCGGCATAGCTGACATCCTCGCGGGTCAACTTGGTAATGCCTTCGGTGTAGACCTTGGCGAACTGCAGCGGAATACCGAAGGCGATCGACGCCAGGATCGTCAGCTTGTGCGCGGCGTCGATGCCTTCCACGTCAAAGGTGGGGTCGGCTTCGGCATAGCCCAGCGCCTGCGCCTCCTTCAGCACATCGGCGAAGTCGCGGCCCTTGTCGCGCATTTCGGTCAGGATGTAGTTGCCGGTGCCGTTGATGATGCCGGCCAGCCACTCGATGCGGTTGGCCGCCAGGCCTTCGCGCAGCACCTTGATGATCGGCACGCCGCCGGCGACGGCGGCCTCGAAGGCCACGTACACGCCCTTGGCTTCGGCGGCGGCAAAGATCTCATTGCCGAATTCGGCCAGCAGCGCCTTGTTGGCGGTGACCACGTGCTTGCCGTTGGCGATGGCGGTCAGCACCAGTTCGCGGGCGGTGGTGGTGCCGCCGATCACCTCCACAACGATATCCACTTCCGGGTCGTTGACGACGGCAAAGATATCCTGACTGACCTTGACGCCGTGCAGGTCATACTTGCCGGAGTCGCGGCGGATGCCGACATGGGAAACCTGGATGTAGCGGCCCGTGCGACGGCTGATTTCCGCCGCATTTTCTTTCAGCAGATTGAATGCACCGCCACCGACTGTTCCCAGCCCGACGATGCCGACTTTAACCGGTTTCACCTGATCACCTGTGCGAATTTCCGCTGTGCGGACTGTGTTGCAAAAACCGTGATGATATAACGGATTGGCGGGAAAATGCACCCGCCTTACTTGATCCCGAGCATGCCCGCGAGCTCCGCGGCAGGCACATACCCCCCCACCTGCTCGCCATTTTCAGTAAAGACCGCCGGGGTGCCGCGAACGCCCAATTGCGAACCAAGTTCAAATTGGTGCTTGACCGGGCTTTGACAGGCGGGACTGCTGACCGCCTGTCCCTGCTTGGAACGGGTCATGGCCTCTTGCGGGTAGGGGCTGCACCATACCGCCTCCAGCTTGGCCGAAGAAGGCGACGGATAACCCGCGCGCGGGAAGGCCAGATAGCGCACTTCCACACCGGCCTGATTGTATCCGGCCATTTCGGAATGCATCTTGCGGCAATAGCCGCAATCAATGTCCGTGAACACATAGACGATGCCCTTGCGCTCCCCCTTCGCCGGGAAAACGATCATGTCCTTCAGCGGCACGGCGGCCAGGGCCTCCTTGCGCTCAACCGACATGCCGGCTTCGGTCTCGTTGACAAATCCCTCCGGCTCCAGCCGCAGCAACTCGCCCTGAACCATGTACTTGCCGTCCGCACTGACATAGGCAATGCCATACCCCTTGACCCGAATCTCATAGAGTCCGGATGTGCCCACCGGACGAATCCGATCAATATCCAGTTTTGGCGCCGTAGCCTTGAGCGCGGCGCGGATCCGGGTCTCGGCGCTCTCGGCGGAGGGCAGGTTTACCACCTCGGGCGCAGACGCCGCCGAAGCAGGCGCACTGGCCGTCTCCGTCGCCACCACATGCGACTTGGGAGGCTTGTCATTCGGGGCGCATG
Organism: uncultured Moraxellaceae bacterium; assembly: GCA_964591095.1. GTDB lineage: Bacteria > Pseudomonadota > Gammaproteobacteria > Pseudomonadales > Moraxellaceae > Fluviicoccus. The sequence continues at coordinate 5,046 of CAZPZK010000078.1, forward strand.
CCGAAAGGACGGCAGCAATCATGGCCAGCGAAATTGAACGAATCATGGTCTTCTCCGATAATCCTGCAAGTCTGCGGCATGCCCTCGGGTCTCGCCACAGGCTTTCTGTATCATGCTGCATGGTCAGCCACGCGGATGATGTTGCTCATGCAGTGCCTGGAGCCGCGCGCGTGCGACATGGGTATAAATCTGGGTGGTCGCCAGATCACTGTGTCCCAGCAACATTTGCACCACCCGCAAATCCGCCCCGTGATTCAGCAAATGGGTCGCGAACGCGTGCCGCAAGGTATGGGGTGACAACGGCCGCTCAATACCCGCCTGACGGGCATATCCCTTGATCGCATACCAGAAATTCTGGCGGGTCATGAAACCGCCCTGACGACTGGGAAACAAGGCATCCGTGAGATTCCCCCGCACCAGTTCGGGTCGAGCGGCACGCAGGTACTCCAGCAGCCAATCGCGCGCCACCTCCCCCAGCGGTACCAAGCGCTCCTTACCCCCCTTGCCGCGCACCCGCAAAAATCCGGCGCGCAGGTTAGGTTCATCCACCGTCAACCCTACCAGCTCCGAAACCCTCAGACCGCAGGCGTACAGCACCTCCAGCATGACCCGATCGCGGAGGCCGGTCATGGAGGTCGTCTCCGGAGCCGCCAGCAACGACTCAACATCGGCCTCGGACAGATCCTTGGGCAAAGGCCGGCCCTGCCTCGGCCGCATCAGATCCAGCGTAGGATCTTCCCGTAAACGCCCCTCGGCAATCATCAGCCGACAGAAGCGCCTAAGCGCCGACAAAAATCGCGCCAGCGAGCGCGGATTGGCTCCCATCTCCGCCCATTGCACCAGATAGCGCTCTATGTCCGGCTTTCCGGTCAAGGACAACGGCTTGCCAACCGCCTGCACCATACCCTTCAGATCCGTCAGGTACGCATTGACCGTATGAGGACTCAAGGCCTGAGCAACCAAACGGTCCCGAAACCAGACCAATTCCTCCCCGGCCACCCCATCCGGCAACACCACGGGCGTCAGGGGCCTCCCGCGCTGCCTGCGCGGCCTGGGCGCCGCACGCGCCTCTTTGTCATTTGTCGTCATGCCCCCCCCAAAAAAAAAGCGACCCGAAGGCCGCTCCTTTTATACACCCGCCGCGACTCAGTTGGCGCGGCTGGTGAGCTTTTCCTTGATGCGGGCGGACTTGCCGGCGCGATCACGGAGATAGTAAAGCTTAGCGCGACGGACATCGCCACGACGCTTCACTTCAATACCGGCAACCACCGGAGAGTGCGTCTGGAACACGCGCTCCACGCCAACCCCGTTGGAAATCTTGCGCACCGTGAAGGCGGAGTTCAGGCCACGGTTCTTGATGGCGATCACCACGCCTTCATAGGCCTGCAGACGTTCACGGTCACCTTCCTTTACCTTGACCTGGACGATCACGGTATCACCCGGGGCAAACGAAGGGATATTCTGTTTCAGTTGAGCCTGTTCAACGGCTTGAATCAAAGGATGTTTACCGCTCATGGCAGTTTCTCCAATACGGCTACAGAGGCTGTGAGCTCAGCGACTCGGCGCATGCAACTCATTTCGTAACAGCCCCGTCGGGACTGACCATAGAAGCAACCGTGACTCCCGACTGACGCAATTCGGCCAGCAGGCGGCGTTGCTCCTTGTTCAAAGGGGCGGCATCCAGCAACTCAGGACGCCGCTCCAGCGTTCTTTTCAAGCTTTCCCGCCACCGCCAGCGCTGGATGGCGGCGTGATCACCGGAAAGCAATACCGGAGGCACCGGCATTCCTTCATAAAACTCGGGGCGCGTGTAGTGCGGGCAATCGAGCAAACCCTGCACAAAAGAGTCCTGCTCCGCCGACTGGCTATGCCCCAGAACACCCGGCAAACGCCGGATCAGGGCATCCATCAGCACCATGGCGGGCAGCTCCCCGCCCGACAAGACATAGTCGCCGATGGACCATTCCTGATCCACATAATGCTCAATCAGGCGCTCATCCACCCCCTCATAACGGCCGCACAGCAGGATCATCGCGGGGACATCGGCAAAACCGGTGACCGCCTGCTCATCCAGCCGCCGCCCCTGAGGCGACAGATACACCACGGGAGGATTCAGCCCCAGCTCCGCGGCTCTCGCCTTGGCTGCGGCAATCGCCTTGACCAGCGGCTCGATCATCATGACCATGCCCGGGCCGCCGCCATAGGGGCGCTCATCCACCCGGCGATAATTATCAACCGTGAAATCCCGGGGATTCCACAAATCGACAATGACCTGCCCCTGACTGATTGCCCGGCCGGTCATTCCAAAATCACGAACCGGACTGAACATCTCCGGGAATAGCGTGATGACGCCAAACCACATGAGGCCCACTCCGGCTTGAAAAATCAGAAATCCGGATCCCAGTCAACGACAATGCGCTTACCGGCAAGATCCACGGACACGACGACACGATCAGGCAACCACGGCAACAACCGCTCGCGGGAGTCCAGGGATCCTTCAGCGGGACGCACCACCAGCACATCATTGGCGCCTGTTTCCATCAGGCTGTGCACCGTTCCGAGCAAGCGGCCATCCACCAGGCAAACCTGCATATCCAGCAGATCAGACCAGTAATAATCGCCCTCGGACAACGCCGGCAAACAGCTTCGATGCGCCCAAAGGACAAGGCCTTTCAAAGCCTCGGCAGGTGTCCGGTCAGTGACGCCCTCAAGGCGCATGACCAAACCCTTGCCCTGCTCACGCCACTCCGCCACGCGCACTTCACGCCAGACACCGCCCTCACGGGCATACCATGGCGTGTAATCAAAGAGATTGGTCATGGGATCCGTTGCCGAATACACCCAGACCCACCCCTTGATCCCGTAGGCCGCCTGGATGCGGCCCACCTCCACCAACTCGTTGGCAGGGGGAATGACGGCCATGCGTATCAGGCTGCGGGAGCCTTGGCCAGCTGGGCAACGCGCTCAGAGGGTTGCGCCCCCTGGCTGATCCAGTACTGGTAACGGTCGGCATCGATGCGAACACGCTCGGCATTGCCGCGCGCCACCGGATTGAAGAAACCAACGCGCTCAATGAAGCGGCCGTCACGGGCGCTGCGACTGTCCGTCACAACAACCTGGTAAAAGGGACGCTTCTTGGCACCGCCACGCGCTAAACGAATTACTACCATAACTTTATCCACCAGAACGGTTTGGCTTATAGCCGTAAAGGGCGGTTATTCTACGGCAAAAATGCTGGCGATAAAAGATACCGGCTAACAAAAGTCAGAGGTTTATGATATATAGCCCTTACACCCGCTCCGTCAGGCTGACATCATCATGCCACCGCGCTCACGCAAACGCCGCCCTCGCCCGGAAGCCGCCACGACTTCCCGCCAATTATTGCCTCTGCTGGCCTCCCTCGCGTGCATTCCTTATGTCTTGTGGTCGGCCTGCAACAGCATTGCCGGCTATCAGGACTTTATGGGACGGAGCTACATAGAAGCCTGGCAACACCAGGCGCTTCAGGCCGAGCTGTCAGGGAGCGCCTACTCACCGACCGCCTCGGACAAGGACAACGCACAGTTCCATAGCCGACTGGCCACCCGGCTGACGCCTTACAACCCGGACTTTCTGGTCACGCTGGGCAACACACTGCTCTGGGATGCCGCTCACGCCACGCCGGATCAGCCCATCGCCAGTGACAAAGCCGAGACCATGCTGTCATCCTATCGCCGCGCCATTGACCTGCGACCGACCTGGCCGGACAACTACCTGCAGCTGGCCAGGGCAAATCTGAGTCTGGGTCTCATGGGCGGCGAGTTCCAGAAAGCCCTGTCCGACACCATGCACTACGGCCCGTGGAAACCAGACCTGATGTACGGCGTCATTGATCTCGGCCTGGCGCATTGGGAAAGGCTGCCGCCCGACTCACGGCGGGTGGTCATTGAAACCATCGACCGGTCACAGCGCTGGAATCTGGACGAAAAATCCAATATCCGCTTCTCGGTCAGCATCTGGAACCTGGTTGTCGCCAACAACCGCAAGGCCGAGGTTTGCGCCCTGCTATCACCTGACAACACCCGAACCCAGCGTTTTTGCCACCCACCCGCACTACAGCAGGGCAAGACTTAGCGCCGGGAAATAGGTGATCAACAGCACCGCCAACAGCAGGATGGCCAGAAAAGGCATTGTACTGACCGTCAACTCCGCCATGGACTTCTTGAAGCGATAGCTGGCAATCATCAGATTCATGCCGACCGGAGGGGTGCAATACCCGATCTCCATGTTGGCGAGAAAAATGATGCCGAGATGAATGGGGTGAATGCCATAGCCCGCGGCCATCGGCAACAGCAATGGCACCATGATGACGAGCGCGGAAAAAATATCCAGCACGCAACCCAAAGCCAACAGGAATACATTCAGCAGCAGCAAGAAAGTCCATTTGCTGACAATATGCTCGCTTACAAAGGTAAACAGCCTGGTCGGCACCTCCGCATCAATCAGCCAGTTGGTGAAAGCCGTCGCCACCGCCAGAATCAGCAGGATCCCCCCCACCATGACCATGGCATCGCGCATCAGCCCCAACAGGCGACGCGGCCGGATCTCCCGATAAACCGCGACGGTCACGAACGTCACATAGAGCGCCGTGACCGCCGCCGCCTCCGATACCGCGAAAAATCCGCCATAGATGCCTCCCAGCACAAAGAAAGGCATCGGCAACTCCCACTTCGCCTCGCCGGCGGCGGATGCCAATTCACGCCAGGAAAACGATTGCAAGGGCATGGGGTTCTTCCGTGTCACCCAATACCCGTACAGACTGAGCAGAACCACCATCAACAAGGCCGGCAGCACTCCTGCCTTGAACACCGCCTCAATGGTGACTCCGCTGCCTTGAGGCAGTTGTTGCGCAATAATGGCGTACAGTATCAAAGGCAGGGATGGAGGCAGGAGCAACCCGAGCGACCCCGAGGTGGTCACCAGCCCCAGGGAAAACCTCTCCGTGTAGCCCGCCTGACGCAGCGCCGGATATAGCAGGGCACCCAGCGCAACAATGGTCGCTCCGCTTGCTCCGGTGAATGCCGTGAAAAAGGCACACGTGGTAAAAGCAACTATCGCCAGCCCCCCGGGCAACCAACCCAGAACGGCGCGGGTCAATCGCACGAGGCGCTGCGAGGTGTGCCCCTCACCCAGCACATAGCCGGCATAGGTAAACAAGGGCAAGGCCAACAGAACAGGCGTATCCACGATCCGGTAGATTTCCACCCCCATCACCGCCAGGGGGGTTTCCGCATGCCAGAATCCCAGCATCGCCGCTCCGGCCAGCACGGCAAACAGGGGGGCTCCCAACACCGCCAAACCGACCAACAGCAAAGCCAGCAACCACATCACAACGCACTCTCCCGAGCCTTGGCCTTGCCCAAAGCCATCATCACGGCATGCAACAGGTAGCGCACGGCAATCAACAGGAAGGCGAAGGGCATGACCGCCTCACACAGCCAGGCTGGCACCTGGCCAAAAGCCATGCTGGGCGACTCATATTCCATAAGGACATAATCC